>NZ_JAEQCT010000023.1:0-88012 GCF_020738205.1 Microcoleus sp. PH2017_24_DOB_U_A | reverse complement strand
ACAAGGGTATGGCTTTTCTAATTTTGATAATTTTAGAAATCGCGTATTAGCTTGTTTCTTGCATTAGATAAAATTATCACCATAAGTTCTGGAGAGCCAGAATCCTTACCTTTCATACTGCGATTAGCTGTGAGCAAAATCATCTTATTTTCTTGAGCAAGCCGCCAAACTACTCTATCATCGCTATTGATGGGTAATTCCATTTGTGCAAAGGTGACAAAACGAATTGGGATGATATCAAGCCAACCTTGATTAGCAATAGAACCAAAGAAAATTATGGCGTGTCCGTTGAGATTATGATCTATCAAAAAAATCATGCTTTAGCCTCACGTTTTGCCTTAGCCGCTCGAAGTTTTTCCCAAGCCACTTCCGTTCCTGGTTTTGGTGGTTGCGCCGCAATTCGAGCAATCAGATCGCGATTTTTTTCTTCGTAGTATAGTCGCAGTTCCTCAGCTTCCTTAAGAACAATTTGATACTCGGCTTCAACATCAGCGCGATTTGCCTCAATATAAGCTAAAGCTGCGTTAATTTGTTCTTCTGTAAGGTCAAATAATCCTCTGATAAACTTAGGCGGATATTGAGCCGTCACATAGTCCATGATGTCGTAGATAGTGATGCGCGTACCTGCGATGGACAGTCCTCTTTCTGTACGGATAATCGCTGTTTGTTCGTTCGATAGGGTTGTCATTTTTATAGCCTCCTAGAAGTTATTTTTATATGGCAATACGCTTGGGTTGACAAGGTAATTGCTCAGTACGGACCTTACTTAATTGAGAAATGCCATAATCTCTGCGATTGCTTCGCGGGGACGCTCGCAATGACAAATAGCGCTAACCCAAGCCTATTTCTTTATATTGGTCGAAAACTCTGCACAAAATTCAGCCAGCGATCGACTTTATTGCCAGTAATGTCTAAAATAGGGATAGAACGAGTCCTTGATATTGGCCGCCCAGCCTCCTCCTGAGAATATTCGATCGCACTACGCTCTGGTTTGCCTAAACCGTAAGTATTCGCAATATCTCCAGCCAACTGACAGGTGATTCTGAATGTCCCCATGCTAATTCTGCCATTTCCGGCCCTGTACTCCCAATCTCTAAAGCCAGCCCTAGGTATCTCCTGGCAATCAGCATAGGTCACCTCAAACATCTTAGCAATATGCACGTCATAGAGGCGCAACTGACCCCCACAGGCAGATTTTGTGGTGTCCGTCTCTGACACCGTAAGGGTATAGGTTCCTTCCCCGTGTTGCAGTCTCATCGGAACCTTTGTCTGGGCGATCGCCCCCGGTATCCGCTGAATGACGGTGACATATCCCCAACTCATAGTAATAGCGGTCAAGCTGGTGAGGAATAATTCTTTCGCGCCTCTCATTTATCTCTTAAAAGCTATAGCCTACTTGTAGCATATATTTAATTTTACTATAACTGTAATCTTTAATAAAAATTAAACCAGAAAGAATTGGTTTAAAGCCTGTCCCCGATCGGGAGAAATTAAAATCAGACTATTCATTACTCCAATCCTCGGACTTCCAGGTAGAGGTCGCTGTCCCAGGTCAACTGTCAACTGTCAACTGAATGAAGGTTATACCTAAATTTTATGTATTGAACCAACTGCCAAACTATAGGATCGTAACTATTGATGGGCAGATTTATTTCGTCAAAGGCGATCGGCTCGCTCAGCACTGAAATTGGACATCAAGAAATAATCAAACCAGGAGTGAGCCGTTGGTCAGACGCCGCTCCAAATATGCAATTTAAATGCAGAATTGTTTGCCAGCCAACGCTACTTGAATTTATCCTCAAACAAGCAACGCTGCTAACAGATTTTTTACCAGAAATAATTGGTTGAAAGCCTCTCACGAGTGAGGGAGAAATTAAAATCAGACTATTCATTACTCCAATCCTCGGACTTAAGGGTAGAAGTCGCTCTCAAACTGTCAACTGTCAACTGTCAACTGTCAACTGTTGAACACTTCCCCGCCTGAAGACACCTGGTGTTCGTGGTACTTTCTGTAACTTACGCTTTTAGGCTAAGTTAGAATGGCAAATTTCTACCAGTCTTCAAAACCATGCCATCAGCAGTACCAGTTAAGATCGTAATCACAACCCCAACCCCAACCAGCCCGGGTACCAGACCCGGAGGCTCTGCTACCGCTCGCAATGGCACCAGCGGCCCTGACTCCCTCAGCGGTACTGCCGGCGCTGACTTGATCTTCGGTTTGGGAGGCGCTGACAGCATTTTAGGTTTGGGGGGAGACGATAGCCTCTACGGCGGTGACGGCGACGACTCAATACAGGGCGACGCTGGTAATGATTTGCTGTTCGGCGGTGCAGCCCGCGACAGCGTTTTGGGCGGCGCGGGCGACGATACTTTCTACGGGGGGAAAGGTGCTGACTCGGTAAGCGGGGATGATGGCAATGATTTGCTGTTTGGCAACCAAGACAACGATACTTTGTTGGGCGGCGCGGGCAATGATACGTTTTTTGGCGGTGCCGGCGATGACTCGCTGTTTGGTGGCCTGGGCGATGATTGTTTGTCGGGCGATCGCGGCAGAGATACTTTAACTGGTGGCGCAGGGAATGATACTTTTTCGATCGGGCGATCGGCAGATGGCGATGTGATTACCGATTTTACTGTTGGTACGGATAAAATTCGCTTGAGAGCCGACCTCACTTTTGCCGAACTCACCATTTCTGCTGGGCCCGGAACCGTGCCGAGTACAATTGTTCAGTTTACAAGTACCAAGGAAACTCTGGCTACTGTATTGGGAGTTACTATCTCTCGGACGGACTTTATTTTTTAATTGGGAATGGGGATTGGTAATTGGTAATTGGTAATTGGTAATTGGTAATTGGGCTTGCAGGTTCTTTTGAGTTTTAAGTTTCAATATTTAACTTTTTAACTCAAAACCGGGAAGCGTTGCGACCAACAAAGTAATCTCAAAACTTTTCTTTTTCCTTCTTTCTTGTTCCTTGTTCCATTTTCCCTCGAATCGATTTTCATTAAATCCGTTACATCTGAGATCTTGCACCAATGTCGATAAGCCCTTGAGGAACAGGCAAGATGCCTGTTCCACCAGAAAAATCATCTTTTGTGGAACAGGCATCTTGCCTGTTCTTGAGAATGGTACAAGATGTGAGTTACATCCGTTATACAATCCCTTGCCGAACTTCCTTCTTCCTTCTTACTAATGACTATTGACGGTTTTCTCAATCTCAACAAACCTGCGGGCATGACATCTCACGACTGCGTGGGGCGAGTGCGCCGAATATTGACACTCAAACGAGTGGGGCACGGAGGAACTCTCGATCCGGCTGTGACTGGCGTTTTGCCGATCGCCCTGGGAAGAGCAACCAGACTGCTGCAATTCCTCCAACACCACAAAGCTTACCGAGGTACGATTCGGTTTGGCTTAACTACCGCTACGGACGATTTAGAAGGAGAAATCCTGAATTCTAAACCTGTCCCGGAGTTGAGTTTAGAACAAGTGCAAGCTGCACTGCCGAATTTTATCGGCAAAATAGAACAATTTCCGCCGAGTTTTAGTGCGGTTCAGGTGGGAGGAAAACGGCTTTATGAGTTAGCTAGAAAAGGCGAAACTGTGGAAGTTGCGGCTAGGAATGTTGAGGTGTTTCGGCTGGATATCTTGGATTGGCGGCCCGGCGATTTTCCAGAATTGGATTTGTCGATCGCCTGCGGGGCGGGTACTTACATTCGGGCGATCGCCCGGGACTTGGGCGCACTCTTGAATGCCGGCGGTACTTTGGCTGGTTTGACTCGCACCGAAAGCAGCGGTTTCTCGATCGACCAAAGTCTCACGTTTGAAGAATTAGAAGTGCAATTGCAGGAGAATACATTCAGCCCGATTTTGCCATCGGCGGTTTTGAGACACTTAGGTGCGATCGTCCTTTCTCCTGAATATACCAAACGCTGGTTTCAAGGACAGCGCCTCCCCATTCCCGAAATGGTGATCGCAGCAGAGGAAACTCTGAACAATTCCCCCGAAAACCCAATACCCGAACCTCCCTATCCCTTGCAGGTTTACGACCCTGATGGTAATTTTTTAGGTATTGGTCAAGTAGCAAACTCCGAAACAAGTACCATATTGTCTCCTCAAATTGTCTTTTAGCTATCCAAGAGGTAAAAATGAAAATAGGTATAATTGGCGCGGGAAATGTTGGCGGAACTCTCGGACGCATTTTAACAGCAAAAGGTCACTCCATTGTATTTGGGGTCAGAGATCCGCAGAGTGCAAAAGTGCAGTCTGCTGTGGAAGCTACAGGAGGAAATGCGCGAGCCGCTAGCGTTGGGGAAGCTGCAAGTCACGGTCAAGTTTCGATCTTAGCTACGCGTTGGAATGGCACGCAAGAGGCGATCGCACAAGCCGGAGATTTGACTGGCAAAATTATCATTGACGCAACTAACCCGATCGAGATGACACCCGCTGGACTTGCTGCTGGACTGACAATCGGATACACTACCTCCGCAGGCGAAGAAATTGCCAAATGGGCGATCGGAGCGCAAGTTGTGAAAGCGTTTAACAACATTGGCGCAAGCTGTGCGTGAAAACTTGCAGTTCGGTTCGCAAACAGCAACTGCTTTTATTTGCGGAGACAATGCAGATGCGAAGAAAATTGTCACCAATCTTGCGGAAGATATCGGATTTGAAGTTGTAGATGCAGGGACACTCAAACAAGCTAGATTGTTGGAACCTTTGGGGATGCTGTGGATTAACCTAGCTTTCAGCGGTATGGGACAAGATTTTGCGATTAATTTAATCAAGCGTTGAGGTCAAGATTGTGAAAGTATTGCTAATCGGATTAATTCGAGGCTACAAAATGGGGATTTCTCCTTATTTGCCTAACGCCTGTAGATTTCAGCCCACTTGTTCCCAATACGCGATCGAAGCCATAGAAAGATTTGGGGCGGCCCGCGGCGGAGCGATCGCAGTTAAGCGCATTTTGCGCTGTCATCCTTTTCATCCAGGGGGTTACGATCCCGTACCTCCCAAAGATAGTCATTAGTCATTAGTCATTAGTCATTAGTCATGTTTTGCTGTCCCCGCCGAGCGAACGTCCAACGTCCAACGTCATGTTTTGCCAGCGTCTCCCCCGAGCGAACGTCCAACGTCATTAGTTATTAGTCAACTGTCAACGCATCCTTATAGCTAAAACTCCCGAGGGGAATCATACCTTTTTGAGATTTGAGATTTAAGATTTCGGAATACCGGATCAATTAAGGATTTCGATCGCACTTATAGTTGCATTATTTTGGAGAAATTGTATGAATACCCGATCGGGTTAAACTCGCATCAGGTAGTGTGTTTTTTTGAACACAATTCAGTAATATTACTGTTTTTTTCCCAAACTCAGCAGCGATATAATAGGGAAAACAGGAGTACAGGGGATGCGAGTTGATATGTCTGCTACCGCAATCGGGTACAAAATGCTGTCTCATACTTTGGCAGTCCTCAGCCAGAAACAAGCAACGGGAAAACTGCTATTAGAGCAAGGTGAGCAACAGTGGCAACTATACTTTTTTCAGGGTAGTTTGGTTTATGCCACAGGAGGAGCGCACAGAGCGAGGCGCTGGTACAGGGCTATTGGACAACACTGTCGCAACTTTCAAGTGGATCTTAGAGATCTCGAAGCTCGGGAACTGTGGGAATATCAACTGATTCAGCAAGGGCTAGCGGCCAGCGAAATGAGTTTGCAACAAGCTAAGGCGATCGTCCACAGCAGCGTTTCCGAAGTATTCTTTGCTCTGATCGGTCAATCGGGTTTGCGTCGGGAGTGGCGTCCGTCGGAAAAATATTTTTCTAAAGTAATCTCTTCTTTGCTGCTGTCTGTAACGGAAGTAGAACAAATTATGTACTCTACAGAACTAATTTGGCAGAAGTGGAAAGGCATGGGTTTGTGGCTGGTAGAACCAGAACAAGCACCCCTTTTAAAAGCGTCTGCCCAGTTGCAGGAAAATCGATTTAGTTCTAACTCTTTGATAGCTTTGGCTAACGTATTTAACGGCGAGAATACTCTTTGGGATATTGCATTGAAGAAAAAGCAGTGCGTGACAGTCGCAACTCGCGCTTTAGTTAATTACATGAAGCAGGGTTTAGTAAATTTCCGCACAGTACCAGACTTACCGTCGCCTATAGAACAGTGGCGCCTTGCTGCGTCGATGGCTGGGCAGGTTCGCCCTTTGATTGCCTGTATCGATGACAGTCCGACAGTATGCGAATTTTTACAGCAAATTTTATTGCCGGCGGGGTATCGAGTTCTAAAAATTCAAGATCCGATGGATGGAGTGGGCATCATTGCCAAACAAAAGCCTGCTTTAATTTTTATGGACGTGGTAATGCCGAAGACAAACGGCTTTGCTTTGTGTAATTTTTTGCGACAAACACCGAGTTTTCGGGAAACTCCGATCGTGTTTTTGACTGGTAAAGACAGTATAATCGATCGCACGCGAGCCAAACTTACAGGTGCTTCCGATTTTTTGAGCAAGCCGCCCAATCCGGAACAGGTTTTGCAAATAGCTCAGAAGTATTTAAAGGTAAAAGGCGATCGCAACCCTTTAGGAATTCGCCCCCACGATTTACTGAATTCGCGCCAACTTACTTTGGCAAATTCTTGAACCAAATTTATGCTCAAAAAGCATCGCTTATCCGGTGCGTCAGTCTCTGGCGCACCTTAGACGTATTATAATAAAGACGCAACTAGATTTGATAAATAAATCTTTGAGGCGCGAGTGTATAATTTTTCTGGATTTCACAGCCAGGGATTTTAGTAAATCCGCCCAGCCTGTATAGATTCTAATGCTTCGGACTTGATATTCATGATGAGCGATCGAACTCCGCAGGTAAGCGTGGTGATTCCGGCTTACAACTGTGCTGCTTACGTCGGCCAAGCCGTAGATAGCGTGCTGCACCAAACCTATACTGACTGGGAAATTATTGTAGTAGACGACGGTTCCCGAGACGACACCAAATTAGTTTTAGAGCAATATGGCGATCGCATTCGCTACATTTACCAACAAAATCAAGGAGTTTCCATTGCCCGAAATCGCGGCATCGAACTAGCGCAAGGAGAATTCATCGCCTTTCTCGATGCAGATGACTACTTTTTACCCGAGAAATTAGCAGCACAAATTGCTGTATTTAGAGCGCAACCAAATCTAGGAATAGTCCACAGCGGCTGGCGTCAAGTCAACAGCATAGGCGAACCTATCAAAGATGTCAAACCCTGGGAAAACGTCCCTAAATTAGACTTAGAAATGTGGCTGCGGTGGAAACCAGTATTGCCCAGCGCGATGATGTTTCGCCGCCATTGGTTAGAGCGAGCGGGCGGTTTCGATCCTCGATTTCCACCAGCCGAAGATACAGATTTAGCGCTGCGTTTAGCCTTAATGGGATGCGAAACAGAGTGGCTGCGACAAATAACAGTTTGCTACCGCCAGCACGAACAAAGTGCCATGTACAAAGGTTTACCGCAGGCTAAATCCTTGGCGGCGGTAATGGACAATTTTTTTGCGCGGCCCGAAGTGCCGGATAAAATACGTTTGTTGGAAAAGCAAATCAAGTACAGTACGTTGGTTTGGATTGCTTGGTATTTGCACCGCACCGGTCATCCTGTTGAGATGGCAGAATTTTTGCAGCGTTCTTGGAATTATACGCCTTATTTGCCAGTGGAAACAGTAATTAATTGGGCGGAGTGTTTTACGGAATTTTCGCAGGATACTGGCAATGAATTGGATGCAGATTTATTAACTCAATCTCCGGAATGGCAGCAGTTAATGCAGTGGACAATTCTCAGCAGCCATACTACAATAGGTTTGTAGTGAGGACTTTAGTCCTTCTTTCCGAGGACTAAAGTCCTCACTACGAACCTTTTTGTTACCAATTCCACCTCAGATTGGTAAATAAGGTTTTTTTAACGAACCGCGAAGACGCGAAGGACACGAAGAAAGAGAAGAGAAAAAGTGCTAAAGTTTTTTGGCAATATGAAATGCTGAAATATAGGAAGCTTTGATGATATTTTCGCAGTTTTTTGCTAACGCTTCCCGCAAACTTGCCAACAAAGAATTTTTCGTGCCATCGTCTAGCGCGATGTACTCTGAGTAAGTCTGCAAAAGATTCAGATAATCCTCAATGCTGTAGGTAATTTCACATACTAACTGTTCGTAAATTAAATCCTCGTACAGGCCTGAGTCGATGATATTTTGTCCGAGTTCTTTGATACTTTCTGCTTGATTGGCTCTTTCTTTGGCATGATATACTGCTAGAGACGGAGCTTGATTTTGATAAACTTCATCCAAAACTCGGTAAACTTCATCTTCTGGCAAAACTCCGGCATTCCAGAGCAAAATCAATGAACCTTTATCTTTTAATGCGGCGGCCGTTTTTTGATAGCGAATCTCCGGTGACACCCAATGAAAAGAAGTCGCCGCCAGTACAGCATTGAATTTATCAGCTTCTAATTCCCACTCTTCCAAAGTTTGATTTTTAAT
The DNA here is from genome assembly GCF_020738205.1 of Microcoleus sp. PH2017_24_DOB_U_A. NCBI lineage: Bacteria > Bacillati > Cyanobacteriota > Cyanophyceae > Oscillatoriales > Microcoleaceae > Microcoleus > Microcoleus sp. PH2017_24_DOB_U_A. The sequence goes on along the minus strand of NZ_JAEQCT010000023.1, from coordinate 79,507 downwards.
CTCTACAGATGGATAAGTTGCACAGTTTTGTTGTGCTAGCTGACAAGCTGGCTGACTGGGTTCGAGACAAAGCATTGCAAAACCTAATTCCGCAAACGGAACAGTGGCTATTCCGGGGCCACATCCGATTTCAAGAATGTTGGCATTTGAGGGGAGTTCGGCTAATTCAACAACGCGATTAATTAGTTGTTGAGGATAGCGCGGTCTAGTTTTGTGGTAGAAACCTGCGATTTGGCTGTACCAATTTTTTCGCTGTTCGTAACTGTAGGTGGCGATATATTCGCTATACCAATCTTGGGGTTTTTCTGATTTATTTGCCATTGTTAAATCTTTCTTTTCTCTTCTCCTCTCTTCCTTCGCGTCCTTTGCGTCTTCGCGGTTCGTTCAAACTACTTATATTAAAATGCGAGATTATCCTTCAGTTTCAGCTTCTGTAAAAATTGGCGGTCACAGTTCACAAATTGGCAATTCCCAACCAGGAAAAAGTTCTGATACCGTCAAAATATCTCCATTACCCAGAACAGTTGATTATTCTTTAACAGAAAAGGAGTTGCCGCAGCTACAGCTTTGGGCTGCATTGGGATTGTGGAATCGGAAACCTCCGCCCATCAAGTCTTCTGAATAATCTAAGGTGAGCTCGTTGAGATATTTTAAGTGCTGGGGGTCGATCGCAACTTGAACTCCCTCGGACTCGCAGAGAGTGTCTTCTGGGACGGGTGCATCGTCAAATGCCATTGTATAAGACAAACCGGAACAGCCGCTCGATTCCACGCCCAGACGAAACAAAGCATTCGGGTTCGGATACTTTGACTTGAGGCGCTTTACTTCTGTCGCTGCTGTTTTGCTTAGATGAATCATTAATTTTATTTGGTTACTGGTTACTGGTTATTGGTTACTGGTTATTGGTTACTGGTTACTGATTGGTGCGAATAACAAATAACAAATAACAAATAACAAATAACCAGTTTATAGGTTATTTAGCCTTAGATTCTGTCCGCGCATAATCGTCTTGAAAGCGCACAATATCATCTTCTCCGAGATATTCACCATTCTGCACTTCAATTAAAACCAGGGGAATCACTCCCGGATTTTCCAGACGGTGAGAAATACACTGTGGAACATAGGTAGACTGATTTGTAAATAGAACTTCTTCGGTTTCGCCACAAGTAACTTTTGCAGTACCGGAAACTACGATCCAGTGTTCGCTGCGGTGGTGGTGCATTTGCAGGCTGAGGCGGTGTCCCGGCTTGACTTCGATCCGCTTAATTTTGTATCCCGGGCCTTCTTCAAGTGTTGTAAAAGAACCCCACGGGCGTGATTCTGTAGCGGAAATTCCGTTGGGTGCAGCAGATGCGAGCAGAGTTAATGTTTGAGAAAGTTCTTGAGTTTGAACCATGATTTTTTACTCCTTCGGGATTGCTTGTTGAAGCCTTTAGTAAACGATGTTGGTTTTTGAGGTGAGCTAATTAGTTGTTAAAATCGAACCTCACCTGCGCGGAAGGGTTAGCGAACTGTACATTTTACTGTGAAATCTGCTCTTCCCGATCGACCAGCCTTAACAACCATAGCAAAATCACTATATTAGTTGTCACCTGTGATGGGTGCGATCGGCCAAATCTACATCAAATCTTCATCTGGGAGTGCTGATTCTTTATTTAATGGGAACATTTTATAAGATTTATGGTTGTTTTGGATTTTTTTAACCGCAGAGGGCGCAGAGGGCGCAGAGGAAGAGCGGATGTAGCGATTTGATCCTATCACTGTTCAGCTCCCGATCGTGTCCAGCTTCATTCGGCGCGATCGCAGCTTGAATATCCTCTAGATGTGAGTCGCTATCACAATTACTCATCTCTCTTCTCTTCCTCTGCGCTCTCTGTGGCCTCTGCGGTTAAAAAAATCCAAATATCTAATTTATCAATTAATTACCAACAAACTGTTTTTTACTTATTTATGAACAGGCAAGATGCCTATTGCTGACAATGGCGTAACATCTCAGCTTTAACTATTTTTTCACCGTCACTCGATCGCACAAGCTTTGATTTTTTAGTGGATCTACCCAATGCAGTATATCCACATATAATACATGATACTAGGTCAGGGTAAGCGCACCTCAAACGCAGTTGCCATCTAGATTGTAGGACTGCTACTTTGAGAGAGTTCAGGAAGCGCTGCGACTAATACCTTCACCATATAGAACTCATTTGACATCTTTTCTTGACCGATAAGGCTTGCAAGTAAGCCGTTTGGTATAACTCAATAAACTGTTGACGATAGCTGCGTAACCAACTCTAGCAAAACAGCCAAAATTCATAGATCGCAAGGCTTGCAGTTATAGCAATAGATCTCAAATGAGTTCTATGAGGCTTTGTAGATCTTAAGACCTACAAGTAGGCAAAGCCAATTGATAGTTCTGGCGTTTATGTACCCTTAACTGTCGTTTTTTTTAGGGTGCATTTATTATGTTGATTAACTAAGTTTTTTCGTAATTGCTCACCCCCCCTACGGACAAAAATAAAATCTCTGAAACCCTTTGTAGGCAAGTATTGCAAAGTTTGAACACAATTATTTCATTTTTCAGTTTCGATCGCTAAAACCCTCATTCTGTCCTTGATTTTATTGAAGAAGAAGCTTTTTGCTTAAAATTCACAATCTGAAACTGTCTCGCTTGAGGCAGTTTCAGGGGAGGGAGGGTAGTTGACCAATTACAATTCATGTTACGATCGTCCAGATTTGCTATTAAACTTAGCAAAGCCTTTTAGCACTAGCGTTTGTAACCATTTGTGTCTGAAACCCAGAAGCCCTCTCGTTCCCTAGCAGGGATTGCCGGTATTGTCGCAGTCGCCACTCTGATTAGCAAAGTCTTCGGATTGGTGCGCCAAATTGCGATCGCAGCAGCCTTTGGAGTCGGTGTCGCCGTCGATGCCTACAACTACGCCTACGTCATCCCCGGTTTCCTATTTATTTTGCTCGGAGGCATTAACGGGCCGTTTCACAGCGCGATCGTCAGCGTTTTAGCCCGCCGCGACAAAAAAGAAGCTGCACCCTTAGTCGAGACAATCACCACATTAGTTGGCGGCATATTGCTGTTGGTAACAATCGCTTTAATTATTTTTGCAGATCAGGCGATCGATTTAGTAGCACCCGGGTTAAATAGAACAGCAGAAGGTTTAGAAATCAAAGCAATAGCCGTCCAACAATTTCGGATTATGGCGCCGATGGCATTGCTTTCAGGCTTAATCGGCATTGGTTTCGGCACACTCAACGCCGCCGATATGTACTGGCTTCCTTCGATCAGCCCTTTATTTTCCAGCGTTGCACTTGTCGGCGGTTTAGGAATTCTCGCGCTACAACTCGGAGAAAAAATTACTCAGCCACAATACGCACTAATCGGTGGCTTAGTATTAGCTTGGGGAACTTTAGCAGGAGCAGTTTTGCAGTGGTTAGTGCAACTGGCGGCGCAGTGGCGCGCGGGATTGGGAAAATTGCGTTTGCGGTTTAATTTTAAACGCCCCGGAGTGCAAGAAGTAGTTAAGGTGATGGTTCCTGCTACCTTATCCTCGGGAATGCTGCAAATTAACGTTTATACTGACTTGTTTTTCGCATCCTACATCCCTCAAGCTGCATCTGCCATGGGCTACAGCGGCTTGTTGGTAATGACTCCTTTAGGCATTATTTCTAATGTAATTTTAGTACCATTTTTGCCAATATTTTCTCGCCTTGCCGAACCCAAAGACTGGCCGGAATTAAAAGATAAAATTCGTCAAGCTTTAATTTTGACTGCGCTGACAATGATGCCCTTAAGCGCTTTAATGGTGACACTGGCTACACCCATCGTCCGCATTGTTTACGAACGCGGTGCTTTTAATCTGTCAGCCTCGCAGTTTGTCATACCGATATTGATGGCTTACGGTATTGGAATGTTTGTGTATTTGGGCCGCGACGTTTTGGTACGGGTATTTTATGCCTTGGGAGACGGGGAAACCCCTTTTCGTGTCAGTATTATCAATATCTTTTTAAATGGGCTGCTGGATTATTTGTTAGTAGGAGCTTTCGGCGCGCCCGGATTAGTTTTGGCGACGGTGGGAGTGAATCTAGTTTCGATGATTATGTTTTTGTACTTATTAGATAAAAAGCTGGGTGGCTTGCCTTGGGGGGAGTGGAGTTTGCCTTTTTTGGGGTTAGCTTGTGGTAGTTCTCTAACTGCTTTCGTGTCCTTGGCTACTCTGCAAGGCTGTCAAAGAGTTTTGGGTACTGAAGGTTTGGTAATTCAATTAGTGCAGTTGAGTGTGGCGAGTTTGGCAGGGTTGGGAGTTTTTGCCATTTTTGTGCATCAGATGAAGTTGCCGGAAGTTGAGATGTTTGTCGATCGCATTCGCGGCCGTTTTGGTAGATAATATAGTTTCTGTTGGCATCTGAATCATGTTTTAGGAGCGTCCCACTGCCCCAGAGAATAATCTAAAAAGTCTCGACAGACAGACAAGACTTCCTGATTGACGAGGTTGACTTGCTAGCAACCCAAAGCCTCGTGAATGTTGCCGTAGTCGTTAATGGTATACTCTATTTGCAGCATCAAGCGCGGTTTCTCAGTTGGCTGCGTTCCTCTGTGAAAGCAAAGGGGATTTTCTACAAACCCAAAACCAGCTTTGCCACAGACATTCACCACATTTTCAGCGCCGTAATATTCAACAATCTTTTCGTCATCGATGTCTGCACAGCGCGTACTTATAAGCTGGTGCATCAACTTTTTGCCTTTGTGAGTTCCAGAAACATAAGTGTGCGGCCCGCTGAACATATCGACATCGGTAAGGTAGAAAAAAAACTTAATGAACCGATAGTCGTCTAAATCGTAGTGAAATACTTGGGCTGCCTTGCGTTGCTGGATGTGGTTTTCTGCTGGAACTGGGAAACTCCACGATATTTCGCTGCCCATGTGTACTGGTTCGGCACCCAGAAATTTAGCTGCAATAGCCAGTATGCCGGGGTCTTTTTCCAGTTCTTTCAGGGTTGAAGACTGGTTTCCGTTACTCATATAGCTGCAAACGCGGGCATTTTTGGGTAAGTCCGCACCTACTTTTTCTGTTCCTTTGTAGTGGTAGGGACGGTTGGCATCTCTGTTAATGTAGCCAACTGTAGAACTGGCAAATTTCAAAAGTTCTTGAACTGTATCTTCGGGTAGCTGAAGATTTTGATAACAACTATCGGTTTCGATCGTAGCAGCGATCGCATCTACATCCAACTTTCCCAGAACTGAAGCATTTTCTTGACTGATAACATGAGATTTAGCTGGACGCTTCAATAACATCGTTGCCCAGTCGCGTACAATCTCGAAACGAGCAAATTTACGCATCAAAAACAGTCGAGGGTTTTGAATCAGACATTGATAGTTTTTGACGAAATAATTGGCAAGCTTGTACCCGAAGCTTTCCGATTTCTGAATCACGCTTGTTGTTGTGTTCATAGTTTGCGGTAGTTTTGTACAAAATTTGTTATTGTAGCTTGCACCTGTGATCTTTTTGTGATTGTAAGCTGTCTTTGTTTGCAAAAAAAAGAGATATAAAAGTTTTAGAGTTTGCCAATACTTTAGCAAACAAACTTTTAGGTCTCAAGACTTACGCATGAACCACAAAAAACATAGAGTTGAGATTGCGATGCACAGCAAAGAATGACAGATATGCGTTTTCTTGCGTAAGTCCTATATTTGTCACTTGCATTGTTCTAACCTGATTGTTTTACGTTGTCAAGTAAAACAGATTTTTTAATTATTGTTGCTCTCGATCGAGTCCATGCTTGAATTCGACTGTCTTGAATGTATTTACGGCTGGTTATTTCGCGATATCTGCTCTTGATACGATCTGAACTTATGTGTTGCTTTGTTTTAAGAAATGTTATCAGAGCGGTTTCAGTGTAGTGCCGTAAAGATATTCAGTCGAGACAAGTCAATGCCTTGTTTTAAAAGGATTTCAGGCGATCGCAAACCTCTATAATTGCGCGAGCAAATTCTGGCAAACCGCATATCTTAAAAAAATGTAAAAATATTGGGTGGCATTCCCGACAAGCCTCCCCATAGCATTTTTGATTGCAAAAATTACGCTGGATGTGACAATTAAATCTCTGGTGTCCGGGGCTATAAGGTGTATTTTTAAACTTCTCCTTCAAATTTAGATCCGCCTTGCATCCCCCTTAAAAAGAGGGACAAAAGAGGATCTTGCTTCACTCTTTTTTAGCTGTCAATTAAGTAAATGAGTATGAAAATATACAAGTATTCAAATAGCGATCGAGACGAAGTGAAGTGAAGTCAAGCAATTGCTCCCTGACACCCATACACATTCTGTTACACCGCACCGATTTATTGGCGCATACTTACTTAGTCCCATTTTGTTTAATATTTACGATCGCGCCACCGCCCCACCATTCCCTAAATTCACCGCGATCAATAATCAGAAAAATATAAATAATTGTAAATAAGCGAACTCAATCACAGACAGTGCGATCGCACTTTGCTAATTTCCTAGTAATTAAAAGCCTAGGGTGCCATCAGCTACGAGATAGAAGTTGCAAAATGATAGTTTAATTTGCGGTAGCGGTAACAATCTATTTGTCTTAGAAGCTGATGGAGGATTTGATACGATCGCTGATTTTACCGTCAATCGAGATTCGATCGCACTAACCGATGGTTTGAGTGTTAGCCAGTTGGGAATAACTCAAAATACTCAGGGAACTCCGATCGAAAACCTCTTGACAGGGGAGCAGTTAGGTGTGATGGTTGGAGTAAGTGCGAATGCGATTACCCCTGCTAATTTCTGGTTGATTTAGGCAAATAATGAAAAGTGCGATCGCCCTTAAGTCAAATTAAGGGCGATCGCACTTAAATCCCAATCAATAATTGAGATCACATATCCCGTTGAAATTCCTCAAGAACATCCATCAATTGCACTTGACACTGCATCGGAATCAAATCTGCCAGCGGCACTTCCCGCTTACCGCCACCGAGCTTAACTGAAATACCTTGCAAAACTCGTGCAACTTTGTCATCATTTAAACTGCCATCTTCCAGCATCGGGTAAAGTTGTTGGGCAACAACGGTATGCAGGTGGGCATCACGGAGATATAAATGCCACTTGGCAATGTCAATGTAGACATTTTCGCCGATTTGGGCGGCTAAGGATTCGATCGCAACTGTAGTATTAGCCATATCTAAAAAAGCAAATTATTTGTGCTGGATTAAAACAGTTAACAAATCGCCGACAACTCCCTTCAACCAGAATCTTTGGTTAAAGGCGAATAATCGGCGATCGCAAAAATGAAAATCGCGTGGGCCAAAACTACTAGAGCCCATACACCCGTCACTGTAACTGCCCAAGGCCAATCAGCCTTTTGCAAATTTTGAACAAACCACAAACCTGAATTGGAAGCAGAAAAAAGACCGACGTGGATCGCAAAATTCATGCGATCGTCTAATTGACGGTACTCAGGGTCTTTGCGATCGGGTTTGCGGGGCCAACGAGGAGGCATAGTTTTTCACTTGATGTTAGTAGTTCTGTGCCTATTTTAAGCATAAGTGCTACTTTTTGAATTCTGCCTCCCCCCAAGGCCGGAACTTTATCCCTCTAAATTTTGATAGTCTCCCGATTTGCCGCCGCTTTTGCTTACCAGTCGAATCGATTCAATGGCGATCGACTTGGACAACCCCTTAGCCATATCGTACAGAGTCAGCGCTGCGATCGAAACCGCCGTCATCGCCTCCATTTCCACACCAGTTTCGCCCTTAATTTTCACCGTCGCCCGAATTTGATACCCCGGCAACCCAGCATCCGGTATCACCTGCACTTCCACGCTGCTAATGGGCAGAGGGTGACACAGAGGAATCAGATTCGCCGTTTGCTTGGCCGCCATAATTCCAGCCAGCCTTGCAGTGCCCAATACATCGCCTTTCGGCGCATTCCCCGCTTCGATCGCCGCAAACGTCTCCGGCAGCATCCGCACCCGCGCCGCAGCCACAGCTTGGCGCACAGTTGCCACTTTCGCCGAAACATCCACCATTTGGGCTTCCCCGCTGTTGTCGAGGTGAGTTAGCTGCGCGCGATCGGGCAATTTAGAAAAAGTTTCGGAAAGGTCTTGCATTATTTTAGTAAAGGTGTTACTGTTAGATTCTGTGAGAAAAGAACTTAATCAATTTTAGATTAAGTCTGAACTCGACAGGGGCTTGTAGCTTAGTTGGATAGAGTGCATGGCTACGAACCATGAGGTCGGGGGTTCGAATCCCTCCAAGCCCATTATCAAAAGCGACGCATCTTACAGTATTTTGTAGGGTGCGTTTGTTGTTTAAAGTTGCCAAGTGCGATCGACAACAGACAAGATTCCAAAAATAGCTAAGACGGGCTCTCCGGCCCATTCCACAAAACTTTTTTCTTGTGGGATGGGCCGGAGAGCCCGTCCCGAGACGAAGAGAGGAACGAAGCAATCGCAGAGTCTATTTTTCACATCGCTTTTACTATCTTGAGATCTTATCTAAACTATATCGGACAATAAACAAGATTGCAAAAATAGCTAAGACGGGCTCTCCGGCCCATTCCACAAAACTTTTTTCTTGTGGGATGGGCCGGAGAGCCCGTCCCCATCCTGTCACCTATTCAAAGCATAAACATCTTTGCCGCGCCCGATCGCAAATTTAAGCGAATGAGACAAATTCTTGCTACACAAAGTAACAAAAATTAGCAAAGCCAAAGCAGCCAGAACAGCCGCCAAACCAAACATATTCCTGTAGCCAACTTGTTCAGCAACAAAACCCAAAGTCGGGCCAGCAAGCGCAATCCCCAAATCAAACCCACCAATACAAATCGAAAACAAACGACCTCTTTCTTGAGGTTCGCACCTATCCGACATCAGCGTCACCATCATTGGCATAACAGTACCGCCAGCCGTACCTTCAACCAAAGCCGCGATTAAAAAAGCACCGCTGCTGTTAGCAAAATACAACAATAACATAGACACGGCGTAACAGATTAAGCCGCCAGAAATAAACAAGCCGCGGCCGTATTTGTCCGAAGCCCGCCCCGTCACCAACCGCAAACTGAAACTGGCGATAGCCGCCGTAGAATAAAATAATCCCGGATTCAAATTAACCTTAGTTTCTTGGATAAACAAAGGCATAAAAGTGCTCAAAGTTCCGAATACCAAACCAACCAGCAATAGCACCAAAGCCGGAATCCGCACCCGGGGATTCCACAGCATTTGCCAGTATTTTTGGCTGTTTTTGTCCTCAGATAGCGAGTCAGACTTTGTTAACTCAGCGAAATTCGGTTCCACAACTTTGGTGGTAATAAATAAAGCTGTTGTGGCGAAAGCCGCCGACATCGCAAACAAAGCAGGATAACCAATCCCAGCTTGAATAAATCCGCCCATCGCAGGGCCAAATGCCAAACCGATAGGGGCCGCCAAACTCATATAACCGATTAATTCGCCCCGCTTTCCAGGCGGCGACAAATCTGTCACCAAAGCGCTGTAAGCTGTAGTAAAAGCGGCGATACTAATGCCGTGAAAAGCCCGGAGAAACAACAGTAATGGGACAGATTGAGCTAACAGGTAGCCGATAGGGGCAAGTGCAGCGACAGACACGCCTAGCAGCAAAACTTGTTTGCGCCCCCGGCTGTCGGCTATTTTACCCAACTGCGGCCTCGATAGCAAAAGCCCGATCGCAAATGCACCCATCACAAAACCAATTTGCTGCTTGCTACCGCCCACAGATTGAACGTACAGCGGCAAAGTTGGCAGCAGCGAAGCCAAACTACACCAGAATAGCAAGCCTGCGGTAAATAAAGTTACCAAGCTGCGTTTGGGTTGGGGTTCGATGTCCCTAAAAATATTCAAGATGCAAATTCCCTGTAAATTTTCTGATTACCAATTAGCAATTGCCAATTCCCATTACCAATTACCAATTACCAATTACCAATTACCAATTACCAATTACCAATTACCAATTACCAATTACCAATTCAGTAACTTGAGAATTGCCACATTTGTTTCTGTAAACTGTCAACCCTTCGACAAACTCAGCGCAAGCTGTCAACTATCAACTGCAAACTGTCAACTGTCAACTGTCAACTGTCAACTGTCAACTGTCAACTGTCTGTTTTACCAATCAACCTCGGCCCTTTCCTCCACTACCCGCTGATAAACCCATTCGGTTTCCATTGCCAACTTCGGCCAACTAAATCGACGTTCCAAATCCTCATAAGCATTGTCAACCAACCATCGCCCATAACCAGGATTTCTCAGTACCTCCAAAATCCCCCAGGCCAAAGAATCGCGATTGTTAGCCTCAGTAACAACACCAGTTTTTGTATGCTGCACCACCTCTGGAAGTCCACCCGCATTCGACACCACCACAGGTACTCTTGCAGCAAAGCTTTCTAATGCTACAATCCCAAAAGGTTCGTAAAGACTGGGGAAAACCGCGCAGTCAGCCACCGTCTGGAATTTGTCGAGATGTTCCTCAAACATGAAACCCGTAAAATAACACTTATTCCAAATTCCTAAATTCCAAGCCATAACTTTGAGATGGTCTGTATTGCCACCACCAACAATAACAATTTTTGCGTTACCCCCCATTTCCCTAATTACTTGAGGTGCTGCATTGAGAAATACAGCAATGCCTTTTTCGTAGCTAATTCTGCCTACATAATAAACTATTTTTTCGTCGTCTGCTGCAAACTTGCGGCGGAAATCCATCGCGTCAAATTCGTCCCTGCGCGGCTTTTTTTCCGATCTAATTCCGTTGTAAATTACCTCTATTTTGTTCCACGGAGTCGATAGTACAAGTTCGGCTTCCCGCCGCATATAGTCGCTGCAAACAATGACGCGCCAAGCGTTATAAGCGAGGTCGTTTTCCTTGGCGTTAATGTAGCGCTGCCCGTCATTGTGGAGGCCGCTGAAGCGCCCGTATTCGGTGGCGTGGATGGTGGCAATTAGCGGTACTTTAAAGGTATGCTTGAGGGCGATCGCCGCATCTCCCACCAGCCAATCGTGAGCGTGGATCAAATCAAAGGGGCCTTCTTCTAGCATTAGTTTGCCGCCTTGGTGCCCCATGCTTTGGTTGAGGTTCGCCACCCAGTGAAAAAAGTCCTTGGCGTGCCCGACTACTACACGATGCACCTCTATTCCTTCAACCACTTCGTACATCGGCGCGTGACCGAACTCTACTGTAATTAAGTGAATCGAGTGCCCTAGCTTCACCAATTCTGGATACAGTTCCGATACGTGGCGGGCGATACCGCCGACTATTCTGGGAGGAAACTCCCATGCCAATACCAAAATTTTCATCTTTCTCCCCTCCTAAGAATTTATATATCTTAATGTTTATTGTTGACTACTTTATTGTATGATCCACAGCCTAAAATGTTGATCGATCGCAAATCTATGCCCGAGGGCTGACTTTTGGCAGCAACAAGGACGGAAAATTATGCAGAAACCGGGTGTTTGCAGCAATTGCTCTCTGGCCCGGTTTCTGGAATATTTGGCCTAAACCGACAGTTTCGGGCGATCGCCCGCACCCTCAAGATTGCTTCAAAATCGGTTCCAACTCGCGGCGAAAACGATCCCAAGCAGCCACCGATGCAGAATTAGAAGCAGCGCCCTGACGCATTAAAATCGCACCGTCTTCAAAGCCAACAATTCCGTAGTCTCCAGATTTGGACATTCGATCGATCGCTGGCACGATTTGCTGCAACTGTCCGCGTTCCCGGCGAAACGCAGGTTGATACTGCTGCAACTGCCACATATCGGCAATTACATATTCCATCTTCACTGCCTCTCCCGCATCATTCCGCAGTTCAAACATCGGAAACCGGAGAATTTCCCGGCGGCTTGACAAAATCGGCACAATAGTATTCGTTGCAGCCACGCTAGCATTATCAGGAATTTGAGCTAACAGCGGGCGCACTTGAGACACGTGCTGCCACTGTCTGATGAGAGGAACCTGCACCCAAGGATCGATCGCATCGGGCAAAATAAACGAAAAAGTCCGATTAGGATTAGACGTGAAGGTAAAAAATAGCGACAAGCAGATGCAAAACCCCCAAAAGCGGCGAAACTGCGAAGACGAAGGGAAAGGAAACACCGCATTCGGAAAACGCAAAATTGTTTGTTCTCCCCTTTTAATTCTATCTTCTTCCTTTTGACGGCCAGCCCACCACAGGATTGCCCCATAAAACAGCCCCGGAACCACAGTCATCGCATAGCGAATATTAATTGCCAGCACAGATTCTCCTTTAGCTAAAAATAGCTTTAGCAGCGGGAAACCTGCGATCGTCCAAGATGCGGGCGCTACGGCAGGAACCAAAGCTAACGGCAACCACTGACCAAGTAGGTATCTAATCTTACCAAAAAAGGGCGTAAATAGCTCAGTCACCAACCGCCCGGGATTGCTAACCATTCCCCAAATAATTTCAAGAGTCGAAGCTTCATCACCATCAGCATATTGACCGAAGCGTTCCATCATAAACCGCTCGGAAATATCAGCAGAAAACAAAGGCATAATCAGATTTGTCAAAGCAATCATGTAACCAAAACTGAGAATGCACACAGCCAAGCCAGTCAGAGGATAGCGCCGACTCAAAATCATGTAAGCCCCCACCCCAAACAACACAACTCCCCCATCTTCTCGCACGGCTAACATTAAAGTTGCGAGAATCCCAAACAGCGGCCACCAGCGCTTCTCCATCGCCAGCAACAAGCCAAAAACATAAAGCGGAGTTTGGCAAGAATCATGAAAATTACCCAAAGTCGGGCCGATAACGGCGTTAGCTGCGTAATAGCTCACGACAATTGTCGCCGACAGTCGCGGTTCTAGATGGTGTCTGGCGAGAGCGTACAGGACTAAACCAGCCGCCGTAATTAAAGTCACCTGCAACACCGTCAAAGTAACAGGAGAGGGGAACAGCGAGTAAATTGGCAGCCACAGCATCAGCGCTGGGGTGAAATGCTGCCCCAACCGATAGTAAGATACAGACGGGAGCTGATTTTGGTGAACCACGTTAGTGGACAAAGCCGAAGACAGGGAACTCTCAAACAAGTGACCCCGAGTGCCGTTCCAAAAAAGTTGATTGAAAATGCCTTGGTCGTATGTAGCGTAAAAGCTGTAGTAGCGGTGCAGCGTCAGCAGCAGGCACAGCACAAAAAAGGCCGCCGCCACTTGAACCACTACCCGCAGCGACTCATTTTTCTTCCATCTCAAAAATGTCATTGGCCCGCCGTAATGAAATCATCGGACAATAGCATAAATCTAAAGTAAGTATTAAATTAAAGTAGAAGTGAAATAACTCGGCTCGGCAATGGTCAATTATTTTCACCCGATCGAAAAAGTCAACAGCGTCAATCCAACATCCGGCAACGACGACACCGACTGTTCTCCCGAACAGCCGACCAATCCTGCACCGCTTTTACAGCTTTTGCTGTTCGTAGACAAGCGTCCCTCTTCCAGGGAACAGACCAGACACATCCGCAAGTCCCTACAGGCTTTGAAGGCAGAGTGCGACTTTGAGCTTCAAGTCATCGACGTAGGAGAACAGCCGGATTTAGCCGAACACTTTAAACTTGTAGCCACTCCCTCGCTGCTCAAAATTCATCCCGATCCCCGACAAACTCTCGCCGGCAGCAATTTGATCGCCCAACTCGAACATTGGTGGCCCCGCTGGAAGCGTTCTGTAGAAGAATACGCAGCTCAGCAGCAGTCTACCTCGGCTCTGGCTGCCAATCTGGCCGACCCAAAACCCATCTATTCGGTTGCTTGCGCCACCGAACTCGTGCAGCTTGCGGATGAAGTTTTTCGGCTCAAACAGGAAAAAGAACACCTGCAAGAGCAGTTGCAGTTGAAAGACAGGATTATTGCGATGCTGGCTCACGACTTGCGAAATCCCTTAACGGCCGCATCTTTGGCTTTGGAGACTTTGGAGTCAAATCAGAAGGTAAAGGAGGGGCAAAAGTCCCGTTTGACACCGACTCTGGCGGCTCATTTGATGAAACAAGCCCGCCGCCAAATCCGAATTGTCGATCGCATGATTACAGATATCCTGGAAGCAGCCCGGGGTACTAACGCTCAACTCCACATGGAACCCAAAAAAATCGAACTGAGGGCGATTTGTCAAGATGTAATCCTGCAATTTCAAGACAAATTTCAGGCTAAAAGTCTGAACTTAGAAACAGACATTCCCGCAGATTTGCCCTTGGTTTATGCCGATCCCGATCGCATCAAACAAGTCATAGTCAACCTGCTGGACAACGCCAGCAAGTACACCCCAGAGGAAGGAACTGTAAGTATTTCCATACTGCACCGCACTGCTTACAAAGTTCAAGTCAGCATTGGTAACAGCGGCCCAGGAATTCCCGAAGAAGATTGTGCGAGCATTTTTGAAGACAGCTATCGCTTGCAGCGAGATAAATCAACAGACGGTTACGGCATTGGGCTGTCTTTGTGCCAAGGCATCATCCGCGCCCACTACGGTCAAATTTGGGTAGACTCAGTACCCGATCGAGGCAGTTGTTTTCACTTTACCCTGCCTATTCAGAAATAACTGTCAGTTGTTAGTTGTTAGTTGTTAGTTGTTAGTTGTTAGTTGTTAGTTGTTAGTTAACAGTTGTCAGTCGCAAGCAACCGAATTTGATATAGCGGTTCTCAAGCGTGGTGAGGTATGCCCTATGCCCTATGCCCTATGCCCTATGCCCTATGCCCTATGCCCTATGCCCTATGCCCTATGCCCTATGCCCTATGCCCCATTCCCTAAAGTTCAATTTGAACGTAGGGCAGCGATAATCTGTTCGTTTGCTTTGGGAAAAGTAAACTGGTCAATTTCGTCGAGTGTCACCCAGCGAATTTCATCGCATTCGATCGTTTGCGGTTCCCCGCTGATGTAGCGGCAGTGGTGCACGTAAAGCCTAACTGTAAATTTAGTGTAGTCGTGGTCAATTGTAATCAAGCGATCGCCAACTTCTACGACAATCCCCAACTCCTCCATAATTTCCCTTTGTATGCAAGCTTCGATCGTTTCTCCCGGCTCTATTTTACCGCCCGGAAACTCCCAGAAACCGCCGTGCAGTCCGTGTTGTCGGCGCTTGTCAATCAAAATTTCTTGGCGATCGTTCCAGATCGCAGCAACGCCGATAACTTTGTGGGCCACAGGAGAAAGAGACATATTAATTGGGAATTGGGAATTGGGAATTGGGAATTGGTGATTGGTAATTTTGACGCACTGCTAGTTTCGTACTTACCGTTTTTTTAACCGCAACTGTGGGCTGTAACGAAGTATTACGGTGAAACAACCAGCTAGATGGCAACCCGTGCGATCTATTGTAATTAAAAATTAATAATTTAATCATATTATCAATTTTATTAACAAATCACAAGTGACAACTAATACCGTCTCATAAAAGTCTGGCTGCAAACTTTCGTGTTGGGTTTCAATTCAGCAATCTACCCATCCAAAATCTAAAATCTAAAATCTAAAATCTAAAATCTAAAAATTTAAGCCCCCATCTTCCGAAGGGGGCTTGACACTTGTACGATTTAAATGTTAATAATCAACTAATCATCCGAGCCGTGTCTCTCACTAGCTTGGATGGACTTTTCAAAAGTCATTCGCTGTTCGGCATTTTTGAGAAAATAGCCGCTAATCATAGCCGAGGCGAGCAATCTACCCAAATGTTCGCGACTGGTAGTCACTGTCACCCCGAAGTGTTCCGAAGGTAAATTCCCCAAAAGTCCGACAATATTTCGCTCCATTACTTGAAACACTTCGTGAGAAGTCGGCTTAGACAACTGAGAAACAGTGTCGGGAGCCATTGACTGCACGTATTGCCATAATAAATTAGCATTTTCTCCGTCTTCTTCAAAGAATTCAGGGGATTTATTAGATGAGTTGCTCACGAGTACCTCCGTTTCAGAGACAGCTTGTTATTTTAGACGCGGGCGGTTAAATTAAATAACCCTTATCCGATCGCTGCTGCTATTTATTACCAAGTAATTACTAATGTAGCAGGACAGTCGCAGCAACCAAGTGGGTACAACCGAATTAAAGGCGGCGGTTTTTACGATTTTAGATTGGAAAATGGCGATCGCCTGTGTCCCGATCGCCATTCCCATCTAGCTAGCTAGCGAGATAATCGTTAATATCTTGCTTGCGCTTGCGGAGTTTGGTTAAAGCTTCCCGTTCAATTTGACGCACCCGTTCCCGACTGATGTTCAGACGATCGCCTATTTTTGCCAAAGTTAAAGTTTGCCCGTCTTCTAAACCGAACCGCAAAGCAAGGACTTCTCGCTGTTGCTGAGTCAGTTCCGCCATTAGGTGGTCTAAGTCAGTCCGCAGGGAAGCTTGCAGGGCAAAATCTTCTGGAGTAGTACCCGTATCTTCCAACAAATCGCCCAACTCAGTATCTTGATTGTCTCCCACGCGCAAGTCCAGTGAAAGTGGCAGGCGCGCGCGATCGAGATATTCGCGAATTTGCTTGGGAGTCAAATCTAACTCTGACGCCAATTCAGCAGCAGTAGCCGCGCGGCCGAGCTGTTGAGCTAGCAGGCGCTGAGCCTTTTTAATTTTGTTGAGTTTTTCGGTAATGTGGATCGGCAAGCGGATGGTGCGACCTTTTTCGGCGATCGCCCGGGTAATTGCCTGACGAATCCACCAATAAGCATAAGTTGAAAATCTGTAGCCCTTAGTCGGGTCAAATTTTTCTACTCCCCGCTGCATCCCGATCGTACCTTCCTGAATTAGGTCGAGTAAATCTACATTGCGCTTGATATATTTTTTTGCAACAGACACAACCAGGCGCAGGTTAGCTTCCACCATGTGGCGCTTTGCCCTTTCGCCATTGTCGATCGTCCGCTGCAACTGTGCCTCAGACAGCCCGACTGTCTGTGCCCATTCAGCCGCCGTCGGGTCGCGGCCTAACTCTTCGGCTAAAATATTTTTTTCCTGATGCAGTGCGGCTGAGCGCTGTACCTGTTTCCCGAAGAGTATTTCTTGCTCATGGGTCAACAGCGGAACGCGACCGATTTCCCGCAAGTAAGCGCGAACAGAATCTGTATCTGAGGACTTAAGAGTTTTCATGAGCTTTTCCCGCTGAGGATCTGTGCCTCTAAAGGTTTGCGGCGTAGCAAACCCCTAGCTTTAGCTGGGAAGGAAAGCGGGCGGGGACTTGCGCTTTCCTTCCATTTAAAGAGGCTTAATTTTATGGTAGCTAGCTGTTACTCCCAGTCAGAACCCTCTCAGGTTAGGTTTTGGTTGGGGGTGCACAATGCTACTTATGTTAAGAATCTTAACATTTGTGAGAGCAGTTGGCTACACTTCTTTACATTTATTTCATGGAAGCCTGCAATGTTGGTACGAGAGTACCCGCAAACAAGCTTTGCAGTTGCATCATGTTAAACAAAATGCGCTAAATCTCAGAGGGGTAGAGGGGGAGATGGGGAGATGGGGAGATGGGGAGATGGGGGGTAGAGGGAAGAGGGGGAGAGGGGGAGAGGGGGAGAGGGGGAGAGGGGGAGATGCTTTCGGACAACGCAATTAAAAAATACACTTTAAATGCCCAGCAGCTTTTCAATACCGCCCCAACAGATAATGACTAATGACTAATGACTAATGACTGATGACTAATGACTTCTTTGCCGTTGAGCTTCGTACAAGATGAGGGCTCCGGCGATCGACACATTGAGAGATTCTACGCCGCGGCCGAGGGGGATTTGGATTTGTCGATCGGCTAAACTTCTCAATTCTGGCGACAATCCAGAACCTTCGTTGCCCAAAACGATCAGAGTCGGCACTCGCAAATCAACTTCCCAATAAGTTAAACTGGCGCCGGCAACGGTTGCTAAAATTTGCATCCCGCGATTTTTATACCCGGAGACTTCGGCGGTTAAATCTGGAGTGACTGCTACTGGCAGCTTAAACCAAGCTCCTGCTGAGGCGCGCAGCACCTTGGGATGGTCTAAATCAGCGCTGTCTGAACTCAGCAGCAAGCCGTCGGCATTAGCAGCAGCGGCGGTGCGGACGATCGCCCCCAAGTTGCCGGGATCTTGGATGGTTTCTAAAGCTATACCTAAAGTTGAGATTTCTGCGGGTTGTGTGGCGATACGGGGTGCGGTGGCGATAATGCCGTCGGGTTGGACTGTAGTGGCGATCGACTCTAAGACTTTGGCACTGACTAATTCTGTGCGATCGGCTAAACCAACAATTTGTTCCCACAATTTCCCATGCTGATCCAGCCATTCGGGAGTGCAGCAAACCGTTGCTAACGGGTATTTGGCCGCGCAAGCTTCTTCGAGCAAATGCGTACCTTCGAGTAAAAATAATTGTTGTTCCCTGCGTCCCTTAGAGCTGTGGAGTTTGCGGATTTCTTTTACTAAGGGGTTTTGAATACTTGTGAGCATTTTCTTAATTCAGCAGAGCGAATGGGGTTATTACCTGTATCGGGTCAACCCCAAACTTTTTTCTGCCTTGGGAATGCGGAACCCGGGACTTGAACCCGGAAGGCTTGCACCACATGAACCTGAATCATGCGCGTCTACCAATTCCGCCAGTTCCGCATTGGTCACGAATTACTACTATCGGGTATGCTCGCCAGTTTGTCAAGTGTTTTGGGAAATATTTTTTTATTCTAGCTGCGAGTAATATCAAGTCCGTTGGCAAAGGAAGAAGAAAGAAAATCTTCCTTCTTCCTTTTTCCCAATTCCCAATTTTATAAAGGCGAAGATGCCCCATGCCCCATGCCCCATGCCCCATGCCCCATGCCCCTTCTGTTATAGTTGTTGTGGCAGATAGTTCTCACCTCGACTACCTATGTCTGAGCCATTAACCCTCGATCCGAGTCAGTTGCCAGATATTAGCAACTTAGTTCTAGAAGACGATACTCCTTTGGACAGCTTCATCAACGAAAAACAGCAGCGATTGCTGACAACGGTTTTATATAGCGGTGGCGATACGGGGATTACCGTTCCCTTTATTGCGGCGGCAAATGTCGGTTTGTTCAGCAGCGTGCGTCAGCCGGGAGTCGCCCCGGATGTTTTTCTGAGTATCAATATTACTGGTGCTGAGGATTGGTGGGAAAGACAAGTGCGATCGTATTTATTTTGGGAATTTGGCAAACCTCCCGAAATTGCGATCGAAATTGTTTCTCCAACTCCAAGTAACGAATTGGGCAGCAAATTAATAGATTACGCTCGAATGCGAATCCCGTATTATGTTGTGTACGATCCGCTACGCGAGTTGAGAGGCAGTACGCTGCGAATCTTTGAATTGCACAATCAATCTTACGTGCCTAAAACTGATGCTTGGTTTCCCGAAGTCGGTTTGGGACTAACTCTGTGGCAAGGTGAATTTGAAAATGTTACTGGTACTTGGTTGCGCTGGTGCTCTGCTGGTGGCGCTTCCATTCCTACAGGCGACGAACTGGCGGTACAAAAAAATACTCAGTTATCTCAAAAAGATGCTCAGTTATCTCAAAAAGATGCTCAGTTATCTCAAAAAGATGCTCAGTTATTGGAGGAACGGGCGCGCACTAAACAAGCATTTATCCAGACGATCGAACTCGGTTTAAGACTGAAATTCGGAGATGAAGGATTGCTGCTGCTTGAGGAAATTTTGGAAATTTCTGATGTGGGTGTTTTGCAGGCGATCGCCTCTGATATGCTCGCAGCCAACAACCTGGACGAAATTCGGCAAATTTATCAATCGTAATCTTACAAGGTTAGTAATCTCATCTCTGTTTATAATTTTAAGTGTTGCTTAATTTGCTGTGAGTTGAGATATTAGCTGGCGTCGAAATTGTTAAATATTGTGGAGTCATAGGTGGCTTACTTACTGCTAATTGCTGATTTTTACCAGAAAGAATTGGTTGAAAGCCCCAAGCTTGCTCTGGAGAAATTATCAGTTCCCTTGTGTTAGTTGCGGGTGCAGAATGTGGGTTGATGGGCCCGGGCGATCGCCCGCCGCGCCGGGGCCCCCTACCTCAACCACCGCCAAAAACTCAGAATTGCCACAAAAATTCAAAATCTCAAACCCAAAACTGCCCAACCCCAGTACGATCGATCTAGTTAGCAAAAAATAAGTAAAAACACTACCGGAGTAAATTATATGGATCTGGTCGTACTCCAGAACTGGCTGGACAACATCTCCTTTGCCATCTTGTTCGCAACAATGCTCATTTACTGGGTGGGTACAGCATTCCCCGGCATTCCCTACCTGTGGGCCTTGGGAACCGCAGGGATGGCTGTCGCCAACCTCTCCATCGCCGCTTTACTCGGTTCTAGGTGGATAGAAGCCGGCTACTTCCCACTCAGCAACCTTTACGAATCCCTATTTTTCTTAGTTTGGGGAATCACCACCATCCACCTAGTCGCGGAAAACATGAGCCGTTCCCGCCTAGTTGGAGCAGCCACATCCCCCGTAGCAATGGCAATATCCGCCTTTGCAGCCCTGACTCTGCCCGACACCATGCAATCGGCAGAGCCCCTAGTACCAGCCCTCAAATCCAACTGGCTGATGATGCACGTTAGCGTCATGATGCTCAGTTACTCAACTTTAATGGTAGGAGCATTGCTGGCGATCGCATTTTTAATCGTCACCCGCGGCCAAAAAATCGAACTCACAGGTAGTTCCTTCGGCACCAACGGCAACCGCAACGGCAACTACCGCCTGCAACGCCCACAAAATCCCGAACCTCAAACCCTCGAAACAGTAGGCGACAGCGCGTTAGCTTTCAGCGAACCGTCTTTCAACTCCAACAATAACGGTTTTGGCGCCACCGCAGTCCTAGAATCAGCAACAATTCAAACCGCATCAACCGCGGCAACTCAAACCTCAGAACTTCTCTCGCCCCAGCGCTTGAATCTAGCAGAAACTCTTGATAACATTAGCTATCGCATCATCGGTTTAGGATTTCCCTTACTAACAATTGGGATTATTGCCGGTGCCGTTTGGGCTAACGAAGCTTGGGGATCTTACTGGAGTTGGGATCCGAAAGAAACTTGGGCGCTGATTACTTGGTTAGTATTTGCAGCCTACCTGCACGCCCGCATCACTCGCGGCTGGCAGGGAAGACGCCCAGCAATTTTAGCCGCCACAGGTTTTGTAGTAGTTTGGATTTGCTATCTAGGCGTCAATCTGTTAGGCAAAGGTTTGCATTCCTACGGTTGGTTTTTCTAATTTCTGAACCACAAATCAGTCCCAGAGAAACAGAATAAATCACCGAATAGGGATTAATATAATCTCCA
Organism: Microcoleus sp. PH2017_24_DOB_U_A; assembly: GCF_020738205.1. Taxonomy (NCBI): domain Bacteria; kingdom Bacillati; phylum Cyanobacteriota; class Cyanophyceae; order Oscillatoriales; family Microcoleaceae; genus Microcoleus; species Microcoleus sp. PH2017_24_DOB_U_A. The sequence goes on along the minus strand of NZ_JAEQCT010000023.1, from coordinate 58,251 downwards.
GTTGTAGGCAGCTATTTCCAGCAAAGTGTGTCAATTTAAGCCTAAAATCCTTTGTATCTATTCCTGTCCTCCCTTCTTAAGGGCTAGGCAAGGTTACAGATAGGTACGTAGTTGGGCTTTAGCCCTCTTTCTTTATACGCATAAAGAGGGCTAAAGCCCAACTACGTACCTTAGACCATTACTACGTTTGATATTAAGTTGACACAAAGGCAATGCCCACTTTGCTAAACTACTGAGACTGTAAAATTTTACTCCCTCTTCCTTCTTCCTTCTTCCTTCTTCCTTCTTCCTTCTTCCTTCTTCCTTCTTCCTTCTTCCTTCATTAAAATGACAATTGATATGGACGATTCACAAATATTTCTCAAAGAAGACGATGTTTTGTCGGCTCCTACCAGCGCTTTGATGTATCAATGTACGTTCAAAGTCAACGAATATATGACCATTCTGAATTCAAGATTGCTAGAAGAAAGATTATTGTCAGATGGCATGGATTGCGAGCTGTTAAGTTCAGGAAAAGGCTGGACACAAGGAAAAGTTAGATTGCGCCTGGAGTTCATTCCCATCGAACCTGAGGTGAAAGAACAAAAAGCTCTTCCCGCCGCACCGGAAGAATCAGACACCGCCCAAAACAACGCCGAAGATAGCTCCGACTCAGAGCAAATTGATACAAATGAGCCATTAGATGTCACGGACTCAACAGAAATAAGTAATGATTTTCCTATTTCTAGGTATCCAGACAGCAACCCCCACAGTCGAGGAATGTGGAGCTAAGCTGCTACTTACAGGGAGGGAAAGCAGGAAGATTTTTAAATTTTAAGTTGAGAGTTTTGAGTTGAGGAGCTTCTAATTGCATCCTTCATACAACTGACAACTAACAACTGATACCAATTAAAAAATCCTTGCTACAACGCTCTTAGGAACGAAAATTTAATAACTTACACAAGTTTGTGGGGTGTCCCGCCCGCTGGCCCTTTTTGGACGGGCGGGACGCCCATCCCACAATAAGTAGTTAAAATTATAAGTTATTTAATTCGCGATCCTTAGTTGAGTTTGTGTAGTCAAATATTGTCGGTGGTGCGTCGCTCGATCGATTTTCTGTCTTTTGTTGGGTAGTATCGATGGCGACACACCCTACGACTACTGACAAGCTGACAACTGACAACTGCTAACTATCAACTGTAATGCCTGAATCTTCCAATTGGACGCGCCTCCACGCTCAACTGCACCGGACACTGCTGCAACGACAAATCTTGCCCTCAAATCAGCGATTGTTAGTAGCAGTATCCGGCGGGCAAGATTCTCTGTGTACGCTCAAATTACTGCTGGATTTGCAGCCCAAATGGGGGTGGAATCTAGCCATTGCTCATTGCGATCACTGCTGGCGTTCTGATTCCCAATCTAATGCAAATCATGTAGAAAATTTAGCTAAAAATTTCGGAATATCCTATTATTTGCAAACAGCCTCGGACATCCCCAAAACCGAAGCAGCGGCCAGAAAGTGGCGGTATCAAGCTTTAACCGAAGTTGCGATCGCCCACAACTACCCCTACATTGTCACAGGCCACACAGCCAGCGATCGCGCGGAAACACTCCTCTACAACCTAATTCGCGGTAGTGGCGCCGACGGACTTTCCGCCCTGACTTGGACGCGCCCCCTTGCCGATTTGCGATTGCCGATTTTAGATTTTAGATTGGGAGATTCTGGCGACAATCCCAATTTCCAAATATCTGCCGATTTGCGATCGCACAATTTAGATCAAACTCCCCAATCAAAAATCCCAAATCCCAAATCTAAAATCTACTTGGTTCGTCCGTTGCTGGAAATCACCCGATCGCAAACAGGTCAATTTTGTCAAGAGCAAAAACTACCAATTTGGGAAGATTCCACTAATCAAGATTTGCAATATGCGCGCAACCGAATTCGATCGCAATTATTGCCTTATTTAGAAACTCATTTCAACCCAAAAACCCAACAAGCCCTCGCCCAAACAGCCGAACTCCTCCGCGCCGATGTCGAATATCTCGAAATTGCAGCCAGTGAATTACTACAGCGAGCCATCTCTCCAACTACAGACAACCCGCAGTTGCAAATTCAACTCCCCGTCAAGTTAAATCGCCCAATTTTGCGAGAAGCACCCCTGTCATTGCAACGGCGAGCAATGCGACAGGTATTGCTACAAATATTGCCCTGTGCACCCAGTTTTGACAGCGTAGAAAAACTCAGCAGCTTAATCGCAGCGCCCAACCGATCGCAAACCGATCCATTTCCTGGAGGAGCGATCGCCCGAGTTGAAAACCCTTGGATCGCGATCGATATTTAATTTTAGGCGCTTGGCAGAAAACTCGAAAGAGCTTGCCGCAGATCCGAAACAACCCGATCTTGCTGCTCTCCAGTTTGCTGTACGCGATCGAGTTCTCCCCCCACCGCTTCCAGCTTTTGGCGCAGCCCGCTCAAATTGTCCTGCACCGGTTGCAACATTTCTTGATAAACATTCACCCGGCCCCAGAGTTCCGCCACAGCACCTTTCTGGCTGAACAAAGTCTGCTCTAACTGCTTAAGTTCATTGCGTTTCGCTTCACTTTCCCCATTTTGACGGTTGACATTTCCCTCAATTTGAGATATTGACTCCCGCACCTGCTGAATTTCGGTTTCCAGCCGTTGCAATTCTTGGCTTTGCTGCTGGCGTTGAGTATTGAGCTGTGTGACGATCGGCCCCAAATCAATCTGTCCAGGTTCTGTTTTTTGAGGATTAGCAGTACCCAAGCGACGCCACAGCACCGCCTGATGCTGCTTCAAAACATTTTCCCGTTCCTGCAAGCGGAGGCGCTGTCCCACCAAAGTTTCATTCAACATCTGATAACTTTCGAGTTCATCGGCCATTTCATTTTCCAAAGCCATGCGATCGTACTCGGAAGCCGCTTGAATTTTGGCTTGCAACTCCTCGATTGTTTCCCGCTGGAGAGTCAACTCCTCCTCTTGATCGTTAACAAACCGGAACACCTTTTCCAAATCCTCTTGCAGGTGTTGCACCAGCCCCTGTAATTCCTCAACCGGCATCCGCTCCAGAGCAGACACATCTACTACCTGCTCCACAGCCCCAGCACCCGAACCAGACGCCAGCCCGGAGATTTGCTGGTACATAGTCTCAACAGCCTTCACCTGGACAGACATAGACTGAGCCTGCTCCTGCTTAGCGCCGAGGGTACATTGCTGCCCTTTCAGTTGGGCCCGAGCTTGCGCCAAAGCATCTTGGGATTGATACCATTCCTGCCAGCGGCTTTGGAGGCTCTGATTTTGTCGATCGACCTCTTCCTGCTGTTGCTGAGCGTTTGTGCGTTTTTGCTCCAACTGCTGCCAGTGCAAATCCAGAATTGCCTGCTGAGCGCCCACAACACCAAAAGACTGATTCAGTTGTTCCCGAACTCCTTGGGCCGCAGAAATTGCTCCTCCCAGCTTGTTCATCAACTCCTGAATTCTCAATGCCTGCTGCTCGTCAACAACTGCCCCCTGAGGAGCCTGAGACTGCTGGTGAGCCACCTGCTGCTGTTCGCCCCGCAACTGTTCCCAAGCCGTCTCCATCTCCGCGCGGCTGCGATCGACCTCTTCTCGCAGTCGGTTAGCTTCATCTCGAGTATTTTCAATTTCCGAGCGTTGAGCCTCCAGGCGCTCCAACTCCTCCTCCATTTGAGCCAACTGCTCTTCGCGGGCTTGCATTTCCATTTCCCGGCGATTGAGTTCCTGACTCGAAAACGTCAGAGAAGCCTTCCACTGCTCAATTTCCTCTTCCTTATCCTTAAACTTGTCCTGCAAGCGGGAGAAATTTTGCAGAATGCTCACCAACTGGCGGGCAGCCTCCTGAATCCGCTGCACTTGCTTGTTAGCGCTCAACTCCACCAGCACCAGCGTGCCGTCGTTAAACTTATTAGCTTCCTCAACTGGGATCGCGTCATCGCCCGGTACGGCGCTCCAGTTGTGTTCGCCCCGCTGACAAGCTAGCAGTTTCAGTTCAGCCTTACCGCCACCGAGACCAAAGCCGCTTCTCTGTTTTTGTACTTCTGCTAGATACAGCACACTAATAGTCCTCTCTTTGGTGTCGTTTGCCCGATCGGGAATAGCATCCTTGAACAACTGTCTTCAGCACTCGCCGAGAGCACTGCTTCTCTCGCACTGCGTCTAGAAAGCACTGCCGCCGCCTGCTTTCTGAACCAATGGGAGAGCAGTATCAATGCCGCTTGATTCAAGACTAGCAAAACTGGGGGGACTGCCATAGCCCAAAGCCGAAAAAGATCAGTCAGTCAAAAACTTTCATTGATTGTATCAGGCTTTGGCTGCGGGTCGATCGCCATCTCGTCCTTTAATTACCCAGCATCGGGTCTCCTCCGCAGGCGGACTAGGGATTTGAACCGCGCTGCCTTAGAATAGTGGAATCACGCGAGCCTGTCATCGAGATCTACTCTTGAGCAAAAAGGTCAATGCTTTAAGACAGAACCCAACCGCAAGGACGCACAGCGCAAGGTAAACGTCAAAATTTTGGCGGTCGAAGACTTGAACCAGTCGTCCCTGCCAGCGTTGGACGACGATCGAAAAGCCCAGACAATTGTGTGTGTCATAAACCCCACGCACCAATGCCGGGGTGATGACTGTTAACAATTTACCTAGATTTACCCAGGATTTAGTAGTTAGATTCTCGGTAAGCCAATGGATAGATTGATGAGTATTGGCGAGTTAGCAGAGCTTTAAAGCTGTTAACATACGAAGAGATAAACACATTGAGAGGTCGAATCAATGGCTACCCTAACTTATTGCAAAGGCTTGCCCACACCAGTACACGAACTCAACGAACTAGGATTTACAGATTTCGAGATGTTCTTAGAAGCTTACGCCCAGATTTTTAGGGCTGCAAGCATTGAAACAGTTGACCGCTTACTTTTAGGTACAGAATTCAAGAAATCAGATTGGAACAAGCATTTACAGCAAACCTACGGCATCAATAAGCGCCACGCAAATGGTGTAATCAGTTCTGCCAAGGGTCGTGTAGATGGTGCTAAAGAACACAGGATTTTACATCTAAAAGCTCTTGAAGGAAAAATTAAATCTATTGGTGCGTGGGTCAAGAAAGCCGAAAGCAAGTTGGTATTAGCTCGTAAGTTCTATGCCAAGAAAAAATGGCAGAAATCAAAAACAGGTTGCAATTTCCCCCTAGCCTGCTCACTTCAATATAAATCCACAAACTGGCAGAATTTGCGCTTTCAAATTCACAACAAAAAGCGTAAACTGACTGGGTTAATTAACAGAGTAGAACATTTAAGGCTTTCGCCAGTCAAAGTCTTCATCCCGATGAGGGATATTTTTGTTGTCGGCTCTAAGGATGAGTCTTTTGGCAATCAAGTCTGCCAGTGGAATGGGGATAAAATAACTTTTAGAGTCCCCAAATGCTTAGAGTCACGATTTGGAAAAACTGTGTCCTCTGAGATTGGTGATTTCAGCCGCAACATCAACAGACTGCCAGAATGCGGTGCTAAAACCTGGCATTTCTACCGTAAGAATGGAAAGTGGGTTGCTGCTGTGCAGTTTACCCCAAATCCCGCGAAGCAGGTTTCGAGAGAGAGAATGTACGGTTGCATTGGTATCGACATAAATCCCGGTTCTATTGGGTGGGTGTATGTCGATTCTGAAGGGAATCTCAAAGCCAAAGGGCAGATCCCATTGCAGATAGGTTTACCCTCCGGCAAGCAACAGGCTCAAATTGTTGATGCTTGTCTGCAACTAGCTGCAAAAGCCACAGAATTTGAATGTCCTGTGGTTTGTGAAGAACTTGATTTCTCAACAAAAAAGCAATCGCTGCGAGAGAAAGGTAGAAAGTATGCTCGAATGTTGTCGGGTTGGGCGTATAGTGAGTTTTATAAACAACTCAGTTCTATTTTGTCGAATCGTGGGATTGAGTTGACAACGGTCAATCCAGCTTATTCAAGCATTATCAGCTTGGTGAAATACCTGAGAATGTATGGCTTAGCTAGTGACGAAGCGGCTGCACTGGTAATTGCTCGTAGGGCACGCAAGTTAAGTGAAAAAATACCTTGCTCCTTAACCGCCTATTCTGAAGTGAATTCAGAAAAGCACGTTTGGAGCGAGTGGAACAAACTGAATAAAAAAATCAAACGTTCCGCTATGATATCACGTCGTTGTGATTATTACAGTGTTTCTAACTGGAGTTTCTTGGTCAACCTCGATACTGAGGAAGCGTAAAGCGCTAAGAAAGAATGTTTCAAACTTATACCGCAGAGTTTACCTAGGTTTGCCTAGGTTTTTATAAGCGGCTTGTAAGACTTAATTCTAGACAGGCTGATGCCTGAAATTGCTGCCCGAAGCTCAAAATCCCCAGGCCTCCATAGCTGGGGAGTATGTCAACAAGAGAAAATCGCCCTTTCGTCAATTCCTAATTGTGCCAGTGGCATCAAGCCCTTCATTCAGTTGACAGTTGACAGTTGACAGTTGACAGGTAAATTATTGACAGAAACTAAAGTCAATATGAGCGCGATCGCACAGTCTTTCCGATTTCAGACGCCAACGGTTTTAAGGAGGATACTTTAGCTGCATGCAGGGAAATTTGAGTGAAATTGACATCCGCAGCATCCTGCAATTAATTGAGTTAGGTCAGCGCACCGGAGAACTGTTCGTAGAGGCCTACAGCTTCATCGGCAACTCGGGTAATCTACCTACCCAGCGCTCCCCTGCAGGACAATCCTGGTATGTCTTCTGCTTCAACGGTCAGATTATTTACGCTACCCAGAGTGCGGGCAGTTTGTTTCGCTTGCGCGACTACCTGCGCCGCTACAAAGCAGACACCGCCCTTGACAAAATCCAAGTTCCCTATATGGCATCTACCAATGCCCCAGAATACGCCTACCTGTGGGCCCTGCTAGAAAACCACACCCTCACCCCAGCTCAAGGGCGCAACATCATCCACAGCATGATCCACGAAACCCTGTTTGACTTGCTCAGCCTCCACCAGGGTTCCTTCACTTTTGAAATGGGATCGGCATTGGCTCCTCAACTCACCAGCTTAGAAATTAGCTCGCTGCTGGCGAAGATTGTCCAACAGGTGCAGCAGTGGAAGCAGTTTCACCCTCACATTCAGTCGCCCAACCAATGCCCGATGATTTCAGATCCCGCCCAGCTCCGAGTCGCGCTCCCTGCCAATACCTTTAATACTCTCAGACGCTGGGCCGACGGTCACACTTCGATCCGCCAAATGGCGCGCTACCTCAACCGAGACGTGCTGACTGTCGCCAAGGCGATTTACCCTTTCGTGCAGCAGGGATTGGTGCAAGTATTTTTCCAGCCTTCTGTTGTCCCTGGCAACAACAAAATAGAATGGTCTTCTCCAGAAACCAAGGTCAAGAGAGTTGTCTGTATAGACGATGACAATGTGATTCGCAAAACAGTTGAGTCAATTTTAAACGAACAGGGTTACGAAGCTACTGGCATCAGCAATCCCCTCGAAGCCCTGAGTTTAGTTTTTAAACTCAAACCCGATTTAATTTTGTGCGACATCGCCATGCCCGAACTCGACGGCTACGAAATTTGCGCGATGCTGCGAAATTCTAGTGCTTTCCGGCACACGCCCATTGTCATGTTGACAGGGATCGACGGATTTATCGATCGCGTTCAAGCCCGCATGGCGGGGGCGACTGACTACTTCACCAAACCTTTTGGCGAAAGCGAGTTATTAATGCTGGTAGAAAAATATGTAGGCCCGGGCTATCCTCCGGCCAATCTCTCGGAAAAATTATTAAGCCGATCGCTAGAACACGAATTATAAGCCAATAAATTCCGCACTGATGGCACGGGAGGTTTTTTGTATCCCAGCAACCCAGGGCAGTCCCGGCAGTCACAGAGAGAAAGCTCCTTGCTGCGGGCGATCGCACCATCAACTAGAATGTATAAATTTGCGAGCTGGCCGTCCGGCGTCAGTAAAACTCAGTTCAATTTCTCGATCGCTGTCGGGCCTAAGTCGCTCAAAGTGCAAATATAATATATTTGTTCTCCACTTGCAGCCGATCGCCAAAACCGATGGGCACAGCAATGATTCCTTGAATTTCAAATCTCAAGCAGACTGAATTATCTGAACAGACAAGACATCTTCTGTTAAATTTCCCAAGTAAAGCAAACGCTGGCTTTATGGCTAAACCGACATCGGATCAGGACTCAAATTCAAAAGAAAAGACCTTCAAACCAAACTGGAATCCGTTTTGTCAAATGAAGTCGGATTGGTTGTCATTGCCTGCAAAGCTGGTTGGTGCAGGTTTGGATTCAATTTTATCTCATGTCCGAACCTGCCCACAAAAACTGAGATATTGGTTCTCAAATCTGGCTACTTTAGCCCGATTTGAGAAATCGTTGAAGATGTCCTCGCCATCATCCACATCTTTAGTTGCAGCCTGGGCGCGATACTCAGAAAATACCAATAGCAAGTATGCCGAGACCGTTAGTTACCAAGTTTACCCGTGCCAGAAATTAGGGGTAATCCGGAAAAAGTGGGTGAGCGCTGTTCGCAAAGTTTACAACATTTTAATTGCTTACCTAGACGAACATCAAGGTTTTATCAAAATCGGCAAGGGTCGAGGAAAGCGAGGTTTGAAAATGGTGCTAAAAACATCAGGTTTAATTCCTAAATGGTGCATCCCTAGAACGCTGGCAGCATTCAAAACCAGGATTCATGATTTAGGTTGGGAATGTGACAAACAAATTGCTTCTGCTTTTGCCACAACTTACGATTTTATATTTTTTCCGACATTTGAGATGTATAAAAGACTAATTCTAAAAAATCGCATTTTAAGGAGTAAAACGGCGACATCAATGATGAATTTGGCTGGCAAAAATTCAGGAAAACCTTACAAAACTTGTGTTGCCTTGACGGTTCCAAGTTAGTTGGGAGCAAAGACGAACCCACCTCTAAAACATTCGTGCCGTGGGAAAAATTATACTTAAAATTGGGTGGTTGCCCAAATTGTAAGTTTCCTGACTGTGGGTATGAAATTTCTAGAGATTCCCCGGTTGTAAAGATTTTGGGGAAAGCTTTGTGGGATAAAATATCGATCGCTAATGTCCGAGCTCGCTCGTGTTGTACTTAGCATCTAGCAGGAAGTCTAAAATTATCCCAATCTTCAGGGTAAAAGTATCAGATAGTTAATAGCAGCAACAAAATAGGGAATTATGTAGAAAAAAGGCAACCTGCACCAGTGGAAGTTTTAAGGTCTCAACCCCAGCAGGATTGGTGCAAGGAATTAGTCATAAATACTGCCAACACATTTACAAAAAGGACGGTTATAGTTATGTTTCATAGACCGAGCTCCCATTTTCCTCCCAACACCGACTTGAGTAGGGGTACGATGTGGGTTTCCCAGAGAGAAGAATTATGATTAGTGGCAGCCCAGACTTTATATTACCAGGACAAGGCATAGATCAGGCTCCGGAATTCCAGGAACTAGAAACTCCCGAAGGCGAGCTGCACCTGCGGTTCTACGTTCCTTCGGGGAACGAGTTCGCACTGCCGGCAACAGGGATTAGAGAGGTGCTATCCCCCTCCCCAGACCGAATGACACCCATTCCTAACGTTTCCTCCTTGCTTTTAGGTACGCTAAACATGAGAGGACGAGTGATTTGGGTGGCAGATCTGGGCCAATTTCTGGGAGACCAAACACCTCTGAACACCGATCGACCCGAAATCCCGATCGTGGCTGTGGAAGACCAAGATACGATTTTGGGGCTGGCAGTCGATCGAATTGTGGGGATGGACTGGCTCGACGTAGACCAACTGCACTCTCAGAACAATGCACCAGACGGCATGATTCCATTTCTGAGGGGAGAATGGATGTTAGGTGCACCAGCGACTAAAGTGCTCCGACTGCTAGATCAAGTGAAAATTCTGCGCTCTGCGCGGTGGGCAGCGTGAAATCGATTTTAGATTTGCGATTTGCGATTTTCGATTGGGGTCTAACTATCAACAGTCACAGGACTTGAGGCACGCATCTAAACATTCAAGCAAGATAAAAATCTAAAATCTCAAATCTAAAATCTAAAATCAAAAGAGGGCGGCAAATGGCAACAAGTACCAACTTTCAGCAGGACTACCAACGGGCAGAAGCGGCCTACATGGATGGCAACTATTCAGAAGCCGCAGCCCTAGTTTATCAATTAGTAGAAGATTTTCCCGAAGACCCCAGCGCTCGGCTGCTATGCGGGCACATCTACTGTTACGGACTGCAACAGTATGAGGTGGCACGGGAACAGTACATGGTGGTGCTGAGCCTGAGTGACGACCCGAGTTTGGTCGAACACGCTCACGGCGGTATTAGCCACACAGACCAATTTTTATCCGGAGAACTGCACACGGAAAGTTTCGAGGCTTTGTCTGCGGAAACTGAATTGGAATTCTACCCAGACTTGTCTATGGAGGAAGGGTTGGAAGACCCGGATTTAGCACTTTTCCAAGGGAATTCTCCATCCATGTCCTATGGGAGTCAATCGCCACAGGACATGGAAAACGAGGACTTGGCAGATTTGGGGATGAGCGGGTTGGAGTGGGAACCACAAGACAGCAGTAGCAGTGCTGCAACCTCTCTCGAAGATTTAACTAACCCCTTTGCTGGCGACAGCGGCGCAATGGCAGCTTATGCTGATGCGTCCGAGCCGCTAGACATGGACGAATTTGGCTCGGACTTGGGAGATCCTTTTGGCTTAGATGACCCAGGGTTTGATGCTGGTGACTTGTCTGATAGCAAAGTTTCTGGTTCCAAGGCGCCTTATTCAGGAGAGTTGTTTTCAGAAGCTCCAACTCAGGTACTCAACGGTCAAAGTTTTGCTGGTTCTGAAACCGGGAATTCCTTCGATTCGGAGCAATTAGACTCCCCCACTGGGCCGTCTGACAATTTTGGCGAACCTTTTGCGCCGCTCGATTTGCCAGACGAACTCGACCTGAATGATGACGACTACGACTATCAATCCCCGCCCGTGACCGGGCAAAATCAAGGTCAGAAGCCACCTCTGCCAGAAGAGGCAGACCCTTTTGCTCAGCCGATGTCCTCGGGTTTTGGGTCTTCTCGATCTCAAAGCAAGCAGCCGAATATTGACTCGGAATACTCGTCAAATTATTCGCTGGCGGAAGACGAAACGCTGTTGATGGGAGGTGCTGTCCCCAATTCTCAGAGTCAAAGGTCGAGCCGGGGACAATTTAATTCGGCCGATCGCTCAAACTCTAACAGCAACGGTTACGGCGACTCGGAACCGCAGGCATTTGGCTCCATGGACAGCTTTGAGCTAGATGCTTTTGATGACGACGCTTTCAGCGATTCTTTCTCTCTCGACGAAAACGAGCAAGCGACTGCTTTCGGGGCTGCCACCAAGAACAGCAGCGACTGGTCGTCAAGAACTGGGAACGCTCAAGAACACAGCGGCTTTTTAGACGAATTTGACGATTTTGACGATTTGGGCAATTTGCCGGATTTTGATATCTCAGAAGATGCCAACAGTTCGATCCTGACTAGAGGTAACACCAATTTCGGCAACTCGACCAGCGGCATGATGGGTACGAGCGGCAGCGGTCTGGACTTTGACAACAGCGACGGCTCGGCAATTCGAGACGACGAGATTTTTAGCATTTCCGGCCCTGCTGATGCGTCGGTGCCGACTTTTGCTCCGACAGAAAGTGAGGCGATCGATAGTTCGGTGACTGTAGAACAGGGCGGACTGGCTTTCTTGGAAAATGCCCCTCTGTTTACCAAACAGTTGTACACGGCAATCGGGGCTGGATTGGTTTCTCTGGTAGCTGTGGCTTTCGTGACTAACATTGCCTCCTATCAAGCTCTGAAGCAAGACAAGCCGGAGGCGATCGTTTACCTGCGCCAAACAGGCTGGGTAATGACGGCTGCCGCAGGCTTTACGAGCTTTTTGACTTCTTGGGGTATCGGCCAGTTGATCGCCAAGCAGGTACGCAAGTCCTCGGACAATTTGCAAGCTCAGTTCGATGCGGTATCTCAAGGAACTTTGGACGCTCGGGCAACGATTTACTCGGAAGATGAATTTGGCAAAATGGCTGCTAAATTCAACCACATGGCGAAGGTGATCCAAACTACGATTAGCGATACCAGACGCAAGTCTGACGAACAGGAACAGGCAAAAGAAGACTTGCAGCGCCAAGTGATTCGCTTGCTAGATGACGTGGAAGGAGCGGCTCGGGGTGACTTGACGGTGACGGCGGAAGTGACGGCAGACGTTTTGGGTGCTGTTGCTGACTCGTTTAACTTGACAATTCAAAACCTCCGCGAAATCGTCCATCAGGTGAAGCAGGCGGCTCGGGAGGTTAGCAAAGGCGCTACGGATAGTGCCAAGTTTGCGGGCGATTTGTCTTCTGATGCGCTGCGGCAGGCTGAGGAACTGGCGGCGACGCTGAATTCGGTGCAAGTCCTCACCGATGCGATTCAGCGGGTCGCAGAGAGTGCTAGAGAGGCGGAAGAAGTGGCCCGGGGCGCGGCGGCAACGGCTCTGAAAGGGGGCGAGGCTGTGGAGCGGACGGTGGCCGGGATTTTGGAAATTCGAGAAACGGTAGCAGAAACCACGAGAAAAGTCAAGCGGTTGGCGGAAGCTTCTCAAGAAATTTCTAAGATTGTGGGTTTGATTGCGGCGATCGCCTCTCGGACGAATTTGTTGGCTCTCAACGCTAGTATTGAGGCGGCGAGAGCTGGGGAATCGGGTAGGGGTTTTGCGATCGTGGCGGATGAGGTGCGGCAGTTGGCAGATCGATCGGCGAAGTCTTTGAAAGAAATTGAGCAGATCGTGATGCAAATTCAAAGTGAAACCGGCGCGGTAATGACGGCGATGGAAGAAGGGACGCAGCAGGTGATTGAGGGGACAAGATTGGCAGAACAGGCGAAGCGATCGCTTGAAGATATCATTCAAGTTACCAATCGCATTGACGTGTTAGTGCGATCGATTACGGCGGACACTGTGGAGCAGAACGAAACAGCTCGTTCGGTGGCCGCTGTGATGCAAGCTGTCGAGTTAACTGCTCAGGAAACGTCCCAAGAAGCGCAGCGAGTTTCCGGTGCTTTGCAAAATTTGGTAGGCGTTGCTCGCGACCTTTTGACATCGGTGGAAAGGTTCCGAGTAGAAACAGCAGAAAGACAATAATTGATTGTTTAATGCTTTTTTTACTTCCTGATTTACAAGCACCTTAGTGTGGCAATGATGGCAAACAAAAAGCAACCTCGCAGTCTTGAAACGATTGCGGGAATGCCAATCCAGCACCTAAATAAACTAGGAGTTGTACAGATGAACGATAACATAGTAGAGGTAATTCCTGGTATTTTTGGTGAAATTCAGCCGAATGGCTGTATTATCTCTACTTTAACCAAGTCTAGCAGGGGCTATGCCAACAAAAGACTTAAGATTGACGGTGAATGGAAAACGTTTACAGTTCACCGTTTAGTATTAGAAAATATCTTAGGTCGTCCGATTAGATCAGAATACTTTTCTTGTCATACTTGCGATGTCCGTAACTGCATTAATCCCAACCATTTATGGGAAGGTTCTAGGCTGGAAAATTCTCAAGATAGGTTTAGAAAAGGACGGGTTAAAGATGTAGGAAGCACATCTGCTCCTAAACCTCAAAAAGTACCGCGAGGCATAGAAGTAATTCCCGGCATTCGGGCCGAAATACAGCCAAATGGCTGCATGATTTGTATCCTGGCTAAAAGAAGTGATGGTTACGCCATTAAGGGTACTAAAATTAATGGCAAAACTAAAAGTTTCTACGCTCACAGACTGGTACTGGAAAACAAACTGGGACGATCGATCAAACCGGGTTATTTTGCCTGTCACAGTTGCGACGATCGCGGTTGTGTCAACCCCGATCATTTGTGGGAAGGAACTCCCGCCGATAACTCCCGCGATTCTATAGAAAAAAACCGCTTTCCTTTCGTTCCCGGCAATATAAATCCTAACCGCAAGCTAAAACCCGAACAGGTGCAGCAGATTCGCTATCTTTTAGGTGAGGGGATATCGAAAAGAGAAATAGCCAGGACATTTGCCATATCTCGCAGTCAGATTATTCTCTTGTCAAGGGGACAGATTTACAAAGACATTCTCTAAGACTCCTAAAATAGACAAAATACAATAACGCTTAAAATCAGGAATAAAACTATGCTGCCGGAGCAACAACAGAGGATCATGGGCTACTTTATTGAGGAGGCAAAAGACCACCTCAATACGATCGAACAAGGCTTGCTCAACCTACAAGCGACGATCGAAGACCCAGAACTGGTTAACGAAGTATTTAGGGCTGCTCACTCTGTCAAAGGAGGAGCCGCAATGCTTGGCCTGACTAGCATTCAGCAAACATCTCACCGACTAGAAGATAGTTTTAAAATTTTAAAAGAGTGCAGCGTTAAAGTAGACCAACAGCTAGAGTCGCTGTTTTTGCGAATTTTTGACACGTTACAAGGGCTGTTAGAGCAACTGTCGGGGCCTTTTGGGCTGACAGAGGAATTGGGAGAGCAGATGGTTCGAGAATTAGAACCTGTATTTGAAGAACTCAACGGGCACTTGGGGGGACTCGTCGGACACTGCGCTAACGATTCAGACGAAAGCAGCCCGCTGCCAATACCACAAACAGTTATGGCCCGAATGGGAGCCGGGACGTTTAACTCATCGATGAGTTTTGCGGACTCGGATTCAGCTTACGCATCCGATCTCACAGAAACGGAAGAAACCGCGCTGCATCTGGTATTTGACTCGGATGTGCCGGCGAGGATGCGGGAAATGCTGCAAGAGTTCAAACAGCCTGAGGGTTCTGACAGCAGGCGACAACTTAGGAATATTTGTCGGAACTTGAAAATGGCGGGGGAGGAATTTGAACTGCCCGAGTGGATAGAATTGATCGCTGTGGTAGAAAAGGCGATCGCCAACTCAGAAAATACCTACCGCACCTTAGCCCCAACGGTCATCAAAGACATCAAACAAGCCCAAGAACAGGTACTTTTGGGTCAATCTGGGTCGATCGCACCCAGCGCCAAACTTCTGGCGCTGGTGCCGACGGTTGTGGTTCCGGAAACAGATTTTGAAGACTTGCTGGCATTCGCTCAACCGGGTACGTTGGGTTCAAATGCGGTCTCTGTTGAAGATGCGGCCTGGGATCTGGCTTTGGGCGGCGATTCCCCGGATGGATCGAACAAGTTGCTGCCAACAATTTCTGGGCTGAGCATAGACGAGCTGTTCGAGCAACTCGACGGCGACGAAAGTGACGATTACGCCGGAGGTCTATCGCCGTTGGACAATTCCCCAGGGTTCGGAGAATCAGATGTAGAGACAGGTTCTTTTAGAATCTCGACGCGCACGGGCCCGGAAGTGGGGGCGGCCGAACTCAACACTTTAGCAGACTTGTTTGAAGGCGAATCTCCAGATCTCGACGGCGCTTGGGAAGAAGAAGATGATCTGGACTACGTACAATCTGCTTCTAGGATGCCGACGGGGGGAATCATGGAATTAGATGATGATGACAATTCCGGCGATTTTACTGATTTGTTGTTTGACGAATACGGTGAGGAAAATTCGGAAACGAATGCGAGGACTCCTTTAGAGGATCTCACGAGTTTGTTTGGGGACGATTTGCTGTTTGGAGGTGAGGCTGATGGTTCGGCGGTGGCAGCCGATCGCGAAAATGCGGGTTTAAAGCAGCCGCCAACTCGCAAACAGCTTGAAACAAACAGGCAGGGTTTGGATCGGGGAGAGGGCAGGGTCGGCATTACCAGGAGGCAAGCTGATGAAGATGCTCTCGGTACGCTTTTGGACGAAGTGGCGGCCCAAACTTCTGTTGTGACGGCAGATGCTGATTTGGATAACTTGTTCGGCGATTTAGGCTCATCTGAGGAAGCGACTGTGCCGGCAGTTTCCGAGGAGTATGCTCTCAACCCGGATGCTTTCGACGCAGAATTTTCGGATCTACTAGCAGGTGGTGGCAATGATTCAGGGGATGCAGAAAAACCGACTGTAGCCGAAATAGATGATTTCGAGTTGCTCTCTGGGGTGGAGGAAGACTCGGATTTCAGCGAGCTGTTGAGCATTACTTCTGATTTCCTTTCTTCTGAAGGTGAAGCTGGGGAGAGCAGGGGCGATCGATCTTTAGCTACTGGCAGCACACCAAATGAGGAAAGTGGCAGCGTTTTTAATATGACATCAAATTCTGATTCTGATTCTGATTTAGATATTTCTGCGGATGGAGATTGGCTAGAAGATGCTTTTGGCCTGGAAGACGAGTCTGTGCAATCGACCAACCTGGATCTGGAGGATACCGATTTAGATGCGCTGTTTGGGGAGATTACGTCGGACTCGATTTCTGAGGATGAGGAGACTGGGCGCGATCGGCAGGCGGTTCATTCCCAAGAAGCGGCGAATTTGGCAGATCTGTTCGGTTCTGTACCTACGGGTACTGAGTATGACGGGGAAGCTTCGCCAGAAGTCGATGGGGATTGGTTGAATTTAAATGGAGATTCTCAATTGCCCAGTGCTGGTACGGCAGCGGATGAGGGGGACTTGGCGAGTTTGTTCTCGGACTCGGAGGCTACTGTTTCGGAGGCAGGCTTGACAGATTTGGCAGCGGCTGAATTGGGGCTATTGTCCGATCGTCCTGATGCGGAAATTGCCAGTGTCGAGTCTGATGAGGGTACTTTCGATTTGTTGGAGGATATGTTTGGCGAAGCGCCTCCACCGTCGGTGGATGCCGAAGCTGGTTTTGATTTGCAGGAGTTGTCGGCCGAAGTTCCTGAGAGTTTGTTCGATCGAGCCCAAACAGATGCGGCAAGTGAATCCGACGAGGAGGAAGATGATTTGTTTGGCGCGCTGGAAACGGATTTTGCGGCTGGCGATTTAGAGGTGATGTCGTCAGAATCTCTCGATGATATGTTTGAGGGCGATGCTGATTTGCTAGCAGCTCTGGAAACCGGGGCGACTCTCAACACCGAAGAGTTGGATGCTTTTGATGATTTGTTGGATTCGCTAGATGCTGGGCCTCTGGTGACTTCGGAACTGACGGGCTTTGGCGACGAAGAAGAAGAATTGAGCGAAGCCGATGCAGCACAGTTGGAAGATGAGTCGCTGGCGGACTTTTTTAGCGACATTCAATCAGGTACTGAGGATTCCGAAGGCAATTTTGACGATTTAGAAGCGCTGTTAATCGCAGGCGGTGCTGGGGTCGCAATGGCAGCCTCTGGGGGTGCAAATCCGAGTCCGGTAACGACGGAAGTTTTCTCCGATCTTGAAGATCTGCTGAGCGAGAGCGCAACTATGCCGGAAATTCCAGCACCGGCGAAAACTGCCCGCAAAGCACCACCCGCTCCTGCTGCGGAGAGCGACGACGAATTTGGCGACTTAGAAAAACTGCTGGAAGATCCAAAGGACAGCGGCCGTCAAAGCGAAACCAATATCGGACAGTCGTCGGTCAATAACAGACCCAGGCGGAATGCCCGCGCGGGCGGGTTCGGCGACCAAACCATGCGCGTACCGGTCAAGCAACTGGACAACCTCAGCAACTTGATGGGGGAACTGGTAGTCAACCGCAACAGTTTGGAGCAAGACCAAGAACGGATGCGGCAGTTTTTGGACAATTTGCTGCACCAAGTGACGCTGCTGAGCGATGTCAGCCAACGGACTCAGGATTTCTACGAGCGGAGTCTTTTGGAGATTGCTTTGCTGGCAAACCGCCAGGGACATCGATCGGCATGGCGCACCGAAGAGTCGTCCCACCAACGCGAAAGCGCTTGGAGACCAGAGGAAATGGACAGGTTTACTCCTTTCCACAGTTTGGCTCAGGAGATTATCGAGCTGATCGTGCGGGTGCGGGAGTCGGCGGCGGACATTGAGTTTTTGGTGGATGAGGCGGATCAGGTGACTCGCCAATTGCGCCAAGTCACGACTCAACTGCAAGAAGGTTTGACTCGCGCCCGGATGAAGCCGTTTGCGGAGACGACGGACAGGCTGTTCCGGGCGGTGCGGGAAATTGGGATTAAGTGCGGGAAGCAGGCTCAGTTGCAGGTTGAGGGTAAGGATATTTTGATCGACAAGATGATTGTGGATCAACTTTATGACCCGATGACTCACTTGGTGAACAATGCGATTACCCACGGAATCGAAGCGCCGGAGGTGCGTTTGGCAGCCGGGAAGCCTGCGATGGGCAGGATTACGATTCGGGCTTTCCACCAAGGGAATCAAACGGTGGTTTCGGTTTCTGATGATGGGGCGGGAATTGACCCGCAAAAGGTGAAGGCGAAGGCGATCAAGCAGAATTTGTTGACGGCGGCTCAGGCTCAGAGGATGTCTCGCTCGGAAGTTTACAATTTGCTGTTTATGCCCGGTTTCAGCACTCAGGAACAGGCGACGGAGTACGCCGGCCGGGGGGTCGGTATGAACGTCGTGGAGACCTCCTTGCACGAAATTCGGGGGACTGTGGGGATTGATTCGACGATCGGCAAAGGCACTGTATTTACCATCCGTTTACCTCTGGTGTTGAGTATTTCTAAGGCTCTGACTTGCATTAGCGATCGAGCTCGGATTGCTTTCCCGATGGACGGGGTGGAGGACATGATCGATGTACCTCGCGATCAGGTGACGACTGGGGCAGACGGTTTGCCTTGCATTGAGTGGCGGGGTTCGATTTTGCCGTTCCGCCCGCTGCGGGATTTGCTGGGTTACAACCGCCATTTGGGCCGGGGCAGTGTTTACGGGTTTAATACTGACGATGACATGATTTCGGTGATCGTGCTGCGCTCTGCTGGGAATTTCTTGGCGGTGCAGGTGGATCAGGTTTCGACGGAACAGGAAATCGTGATCAAGCAGTTGGAGGGGCCTGTGCCGAAGCCGATCGGGATTGCGGGTGCTACGGTACTCGGGGACGGCAAAATTGTGGCGATTGCCGATGTTCTGGAATTGATTGATTTGGCTACTGGCAGGCTGCGGAAGGAAGCTGGCGGTACGCTTTGGGATGAAAGTGGCGATCGGGCTGCTGCGGAGGCTGCTGAGGAGAAGACTGAGCCAACTGTGCTGATTGTGGACGATTCGATTACAGTGCGATCGCTCTTGTCGATTACTTTTGAAAAAGCTGGCTACCGTGTTGAAGAAGCTCGCGACGGTAAGGAAGCTTGGGAAAAGATGAAATCCGGTCTGCCTTGCGATATCGTGTTCTGCGATATCGAGATGCCGAGAATGGATGGTTTAGAACTGCTTTCTCGGATGCAGAAGGATGCGGTTTTGTGCGAATTGCCGATCGCGATGCTAACTTCTCGGGGTGCTGACAGACACCGCCAAATGGCTTACAGTTTGGGCGCGAAGGGCTATTTCACTAAGCCTTATTTGGAGGAACAGTTGATGGATGCTGCTGCTCGGATGCTGAAGGGTGAAGTTGTCGGTGCTCCGGTTGTTGTTTAATTCATCTGCGTTTATCTGCGTTTATTTGCCTATATCTGCGGTTGAAAAAGAGGAATTTTGCAACCGCAGATGAAAATGGATGAACGCGGATTAACGCAGATAATATCTAATTCATCTGCGTTCATCTGCGTTTATCTGCCTATATCTGCGGTTGAAAAAGAGCAATTTTGCAACCGCCGATAAAAAAGATACAAATCCAGCAAAAAGTTTTGAACGTGACTGCTGGTGGTTTAAATTAATTAACAAGTGGATGATGAATGATGAAGAAACGATTATTTTTGAAAGCTGGTATAGCAACAGTCAGCATGGCATGGTTATCGTCCTGTTTGCCGGGGAAGTCAGATGTTATGGCGGCTGGTAATGGTATTTTTGAAGTTACTAAAACTGAGGCAGAGTGGCGCAAACTTTTGACTCCGGCACAGTTTAATGTGTTGCGAAAACACGCTACTGAACGCTCTCATACTAGCATTCTCGACAAGCAATACGGTAAGGGAATTTATGCGTGTGCTGGGTGTAATTTACCAGTTTTTGCGTCGCAAACTAAATTTGATAGCGGTACTGGTTGGCCAAGTTTTTACGATCCGATCAAAGGGGCGATCGCCACATCGATCGATAATTCGCTGTTTGGGACTAGAATTGAGGTACATTGCCGTCGCTGTGGCGGGCATTTGGGTCATGTATTTGATGACGGCCCTGCACCTACTGGCAAACGTTACTGCATGAATGGTGTTGCGATGAAGTTTATTGCTGGCTGAGGTTCTTTCACGGGTAATTCTGTGGTGTGAAATCCGATAATCATCCGCGCGCCAAATCGCAGGTGCACTCCTGATTCGCGCGGATGGTATAGTGGTTTGTGGGACGTGAGGGCGATCGAGGTTATGAATGGACGCTGAAGAACTTTTAGAAAGATATGCCAAAGGCGAACGACAATTTCATTCAGCTATGCTCAGAGGTGTAGACCTCAAAGGTGCAGACTTAAGTGGGATAGACTTAAGCTCTGCAAACTTGACAGCAGCAGAGTTGAATGAGGCCAACTTAACGAAAGCAACGCTTAATAGTACAAACCTCACGAAGGCATCTTTGAAAGGTGCGAATTTGAGCGGGTTAGTACAAGCTCAATCTGCAAACTTCACTGATGCAGATTTGTGCGGTGCTAATTTGAGTAAAGCCAATTTAAATTATGCTAATTTTAGTAATGCGAACTTGAATGAAGCAATCCTAAGTGATGCCCAACTAGCTGGTGTAAAATTTATTGAAGCATCCTTGATTGAAGTGTGTTTGAGCAGAGCTAAACTCAACAGTGCAAACCTGACTCAGGCAAACTTGACTGAAGCAGACTTAAGTCGGGCAGATATAACTAGCATAAAAATCAAAGATACCAATCTTCAGGGAGCCAAGCTGCGCGGTGTCAATTTGTCTAGCTATGATTTGTCGGGTATCAATCTAGCAAAGGCGGATTTAGCTGGAGCCGAATTGATAAAAGTAAATCTAAGAAACGCTTGTTTGCGGGGTGCAATTTTAGAGAGAACGGGTCTTCAAGGAGCTAATTTGATCCGAGCAAATCTGGAGGGTGCTAAGCTTAAGAGAGCAGATTTGACTGATGCCAATACTTATGGTATGAACATCAAGGATGCAGACTTAACTGGTACAATCATGCCTGATGGAGAATTTTACAAACCAGAAACCAATCAACAAGAATCTCAAACAGGAACATCTATGACGCGCAAAATTATTCGTACTGACAAAGCACCCGCACCTGTGGGCCCTTACAATCAAGCGATCGCCGCAACGGGCACTATGCTGTTTGTAGCTGGCCAAATTGCGATCGACACTAGACTAAACGATATCGTCTACACCGACGACGTGGCCAAGCAAACCGAACAAGTGATGGCAAATCTCGAAGCCATTCTCACAGAAGCCGGCGCTACTTGGTTGGATGTCGTGAAAACTACGGTTTTTCTCAAAAATATGAATGATTTTGCCGCTGTCAATGCGGTTTATGGGAAATATTTTGATGAGAAAACTGCACCGGCACGGGCTTGTGTGGAAGTTGCTCGTTTGCCGAAGGATGTGTTGGTAGAGATTGATTGTATTGCTGTTATTTGATTATTAGGACTCGATCTTCCGAATTCTTGCCCCCTACTTCCCCGTGAGACAAATTAGGTACGTTGTTGCGCTTCAGCGCTCTTTATAAATATTAGGAAAGAGCGCTGAAGCGCAACAACGTACCCTCAACTCAGATTGTTCTTAAGTCAACCGTATTAGGTTATACTATTTCTCAAAAATCTTGGTACAATAAAATTTTGGGCAAGAGTTAAGCAGAGGGTTGTTTATACTGACCATTTTGTAAGGTGCGTCGCTCGATCGATTGTCGATTTTTTTGAGGGATTTTTAATGGCGACGCACCCTACAGCTAAGCATACTTTATATTTTATTCAGTCCGCGGAGGCGGACTTCGTTTGTATAGTAGCGGTTTCAACCGCCAAACGATCGCAGATAGTTTTAAGTGCCGAGGGGAAAGTGCGCGACTGTATGAACTTCCACAGCCGATCGCACTTTTGTCGATCTGTCGCTGTCGCGCACCTACTCCCAAATCAATCTGAAACAATCAGATTTTATCTCAATTAGCAATTAGGAATTACTAATTACCAGTTACCAATCAGCAATTAGCAATTACTCCAAAAGCAATTACCAATTACCAACTGTCAACTATTTATTCAACGCTTCGCGGGCGGCTACCGCTTCATCGGGATGAATGTTCAAACGGGTCAAATTAATTCGACCTTTATTGTCAATTTCTCGCACTTTGACAATCACTTCATCATTCACAGCTAACTCGTCTTCCACTTTCCCAACACGGTAGTCCGCTAACTGGGAAATGTGAATCATTCCTTCTTTTCCTGGCAGAATTTCGACAAAAGCGCCGATCGGAATAATTCGAGTTACGCGGCCGACATACACGTCTCCAGCATTCAACTTCCGCGTCATGCCTTGGACAATATTGTAAGCCCGTTGAGCTTTTTCACTGTCGTTACCAGCAATTGTCACGGTTCCGTCGTCTTCGATGTCAATCTTGACACCAGTTTCTTCGGTGATGGCTTTGATAGTTTTACCACCAGGCCCAATTACCAAACCGATAAATTCGGGATCGATTTTCAGCGTTAGCAAACGCGGTGCAAACGGCGACATTTCCTTGCGGGGAGTGTCGATGGTTGCTAGCATTCTTTCTAAAATGTGCAGTCTCGCAGGTTTGGCTTGACGGATCGCATTTGCGATCGCATCTAAGGGCAAACCTTTGATTTTCATGTCCATTTGCAAAGCAGTAATTCCGGTGTCGGTACCGGCTACTTTGAAGTCCATGTCGCCTAAGAAGTCTTCAATTGCTTGAATGTCAGTCAAGATTCGGACTTCATCGCCTTCTTTGATTAATCCCATGGCCGCGCCGCTGACGGGTTGCGAAAGGGGAACGCCTGCATCCATTAACGCTAGCGTTGAGGCGCAAACTGAACCCATTGAGGTTGAACCGTCGGAGGAGAGGATTTCGGAAACTACGCGAATGACGTAGGGGAAATCTTCTTTGGATGGCAAAACTGGCAGCAAAGCGCGTTCTGCAAGGGCTCCATGACCGATTTCTCGGCGTCCGGGCGATCGCATCGGTTTGGTTTCTCCCACGGAAAATGGGGGGAAATTGTAGTGATGCAGGTAGCGTTTGTCTTGCTGCGGGTGCAAGTCATCGGCTAAATCTTGGGCGTCTCCTGGAGTTCCCAGAGTTGCTGCGGACAAGACTTGGGTTAAGCCGCGATTGAACAGCGCACAGCCGTGTACTCGCGACGGCAAGACGCCTACACGACAAGAAACGGGTCGCACCTCGTCTAGCTTGCGGCCGTCTACACGGACGCCATCTTCGATGATTTGCTTCCGCATCATTTTCTTGGTAACGTCTTTGAAAACGTTGCCAATTGTCTTGCTGGTGGCTGCTAGTTTGATCGGATCGTCTTCGGCTAGTTCGGCGATCGCAGATTCGACTGCATTTGCCTTCACTTCGTCCAAAGCTGCATTCCGTATTGTTTTGTCTTTTTCAAATCTTGACAAAATGATGCGGATGGGTTCTTGGGCGCGATCGCGAATGAAGTTTTCGAGGGCGAAATCTTGCGGTGGGCGTTCCTCTACCACGAAATCGATGCCCAATTCTGCCATGATTTCGCGCTGGGCTTGAATCAAGTCACAGGTTGCTTCGTAGCCGAAGTCGATCGCCTCGATGATATCCTGTTCCGGCAATTGGTTGGCGCTGGCTTCCACCATGATTACTCCGTCTGGAGAACCGGCTACCACGAGATCCAATTCGCCTTCTTTGATTTCGCTATAGGTGGGATTGATGATGAAATCGTCCCCTACCAAACCAACTCGCACAGCCGCCATCGGCCCGTAAAACGGCATTTTCGCCAGCAGAATCGCGACGGAAGCGCCTGTCACTGCCAAAACGTCGGGGGGCACTTGTTCGTCCATCGACAGCGTTGTTGCGACAACTTGGATGTCATCTCGCAGCCAGCTAGGGAATAGCGGACGCAACGGGCGATCGATCAAACGCCCAGTCAAAGTAACTTTTTCTGGGGGACGCCCTTCCCGGCGCAAAAATCCACCGGGAATTTTACCGCCAGCGTAGAGTCTCTCTTCGTAATCCACCAACAGGGGCAGGAAATCAATTCCCTCTCTCCCCTGCGATCGAGTCGCTGTCACTAAAACCGCCGTGTCACCCGACTGAATCAAAACTGCACCGCCTGCTTGAGGCGCCAGTAAACCAATCTTCAGTCTAATATCCCGTCCATCAAAAGATATTGACTTGTCTATCTCTACCATGTAGCACTGCTTCCTTATCTACCACATTCTTTCTCTGTCGGGATCGTAACATTACCACAGGATGTTTGAGAGGAACCAGCCAAAAGAGAGAGATAATCGGCGGGCGATCGACTGTCAGTGTCTTGATTGTAAGCATTTATACTCTTTAATTTTTTTTCATGTTCTCCAGTCGATTCTCCGGTCGATCGCCCGCCAAACACATTCCATAGATGGTACTATGAATTTTCGATTGGGAAATTTGGATCAATTAGGTCAACCGCAGATGTCAGGCAGATAAACACAGATTAACGCAGATAATTTCAAGATATTTCGGATTTTTTGCAAGAGTTATATTATTCACAAATCAAACAGGACTGCTGTAGCAAGTCTCGCAATTAAATAAAAATATTAGGATTTAAAAATGGCAATTTTACACGGCAGTTGGCTACTGGAAAAAGAAAAAAGTGGCTTATTTATTTGGGGAGAAACTTGGCGGAAAGTTGGGGCGATTGATACCGTTAAATCGGGGATGAGTCTACAGCATCCTTTGGCAATGACCGAATCTGAACTGAAGACTTTTCTAACTTCCTTGCAGCAGTCGGGCAAACTAAACTGGCAATTACCCGAAACCGCAGATATTCAGGAGAAAAGCAAGAAGACTAGACGATCGCCCAAAACGACCACCGCAGCCATTCCTACGGAAAATTTATCGATTCAGAGGCAAGTTCGGGCGATCGCACTTCCCACCCAAATCTCCGCAGACAACGCCACACTAATCCCGCAGCACTCAGCAGCAGCACTTGAAGAACCAACAAAAATCGAGGAAATTTACCTTTATCCTTGGCAAGTAGAAGGTTATTTACTCAACCCTCAAGCAGCTTTTGTTTTCTTGCAATCACTGCCACTCAATAGCACAGAACTAGACTCTTTTGTCGGATCGGATTTGCGTTTTTGGTCTCATATTGCTAGGTGGAGTTTGGATTTGTTGGCGAGGTGCAAATTTTTGCCAGCATTAGAACCACAACCTGACGGTTCTGCTATTGCTAAATGGCAACCTTTGTTAGATAGTTCTACAGATACACTCCGCCTCGCTACTTTTTCCAAGCAAATGCCGGCGGCTTGTCGAATATATCAGAAGAAGGAAGAAGGAAGAGGGGAGAAGGAAGAAGGAAGAAAGGAAGCAGAAATCGGGGAATGGGCTTTGGCGGTGGATTTGCCGGTGGGGGCGGAGGATTTGGTGTTGGGGTTTTTGAGTAGTGTTGTAGATTGTGAAGTGCGATCGTCTGCGAGGGCTGCGCTAACGGCTGCTGGCTCAACTTTAGATATCAAAACAGTTTCCCCAACCCGCGAATGGTTGCAAGCTTTGCAGCAGGAATCTGGGATTGTGCGCGCCGAATCAGCAGCTTTGGAAAAGTTGGCAACCAAGCTGACTGCTTGGGCTGCACCGCTGCAAAATCAACTATCTCAACAAAATCAATTTCACACTTGTTTTCAACTACTACCGCCGTCTCCCGGCAAAGTTAACTGGAGTTTAAATTATTGCTTGCAAGCAGTAGATGAAACCGATTTTTTGGTAGATGCGACAACTGTTTGGAACAACTCTGTCGAACGTTTAAATTATGCGGGGCGGACAATTGAATTGCCTCAAGAAACTTTGCTCAGTGGCTTGGGTTTAGCCTCGAAACTTTATCCGTTAATTGAGCCGAGTTTGCAAGCACAACGACCGCAATCTTGTCAACTAAATCCGCTGCAAGCTTACGAGTTTATTAAGTCTGTGGCTTGGCGGTTTGCTGATAGCGGGTTGGGCGTGGTTTTGCCGCCGAGTTTGACAAAGGCTGATGGTTGGGCGAGTCGTTTGGGTTTGAGTATTAAGGCGGAAAAAACCCCCCCCAACCCCCCCTTAGTAAGGGGGGGAGTAGGAGAAACTAACCCCCCCTTAGTAAGGGGGGGCAAGGGGGGGTTGGGCTTGCAAAGTCTGTTAAGTTTTAAGTGGGAATTGACGATCGGCGGACAGCGCATTTCTAAGGCAGAATTTGACAACTTGATCGCGTTGAATTCGCCTTTGGTGGAAATTAACGGCGAGTGGGTGGAGTTGCGCGCAACCGATGTCAGGGCGGCTCAAAGTTTCTTTGCTAGTCGCAAAGAGCAAATGACTCTTTCCTTGGAAGATGCTTTGCGGTTGGCTTCGGGCGATTCCCAGATGATTGAAAAGTTGCCTGTGGTGAATTTTGAAGCAACTGGTCAACTTCAGGAATTGTTGAATACTTTGAGCGATAATCAGGCCGTAAGTGCGATCGCAACTCCAGCCACTTTCCGAGGACAATTGCGGCCTTATCAAGCGCTAGGGGCGGGCTGGTTAGCATTTTTAGAACGCTGGGGTTTAGGTGCTTGTCTCGCGGACGATATGGGTTGCGGCAAAACGATTCAGCTAATTGCTTTTCTCCTGCATTTGCAAGAACAGGATGCCCTAAAAGCCCCGACTTTACTGGTTTGTCCGACATCAGTGTTAGGGAATTGGGAACGCGAAGTCAAGAAGTTTGGCCCGACGTTGAAAGTGTTACTCCATTATGGAGATCAACGCGCTAAAGGTAAAGCATTTGCGGCCGCAATTAAGGGAAAAGATTTAATAGTTACCAGTTATTCTCTGGTGTTTCGCGATGCTAAGGAAATTCAAAGCACTAAATGGCAGGGATTGGTTTTAGATGAAGCGCAAAACATTAAGAATTCCGAGGCGAAGCAGTCGCAGGCGGTGCGGCAAATAGAGGCATCTTTTAGAATTGCGCTGACGGGAACTCCGGTGGAAAATAGATTGCAAGAATTGTGGTCAATTTTAGAGTTTCTCAATCCCGGCTATTTGGGGCCGCGCAATTTCTTTCAGCGCCGGTTTGCAATTCCGATCGAGAAATATGGAGATAGAGAATCATTGCATACTTTGCGATCGCTCGTCCGGCCTTTCATCCTCCGCCGCCTGAAAACTGACAAAGAAATCATCCAAGATTTGCCGGAAAAACAGGAGATGACTGTATTTTGCAGTCTGGCGTCAGGACAGGCGGCTTTATATCAGAAAATTGTCGAAGAGTCGATCGCTAATTTAGAATCAGCCGAAGGCATTCAGCGCCGAGGCATGATTCTGGCTTTGCTGGTAAAACTGAAGCAACTTTGCAACCACCCTGCCCTTGTGAAAGCAGAAGGTAAGCCGAAGGAATTGAGCATTAACAGCCAAGAATCGGGAAAATTGCAGCGGTTGGTGGAAATGTTGGAAGAGGTTGTCGCCCAGGGCGATCGGGCTTTGATTTTTACTCAATTTGCTGAATGGGGAAAACTCCTGAAACCGCATCTGGAAAAGCATTTAGGGCGAGAGGTTTTGTTTTTGTACGGCGGCATTAAGCAGCAGCAGCGGGAAGAAATGATCGATCGCTTCCAGCACGATCCGCAAGGCCCGCCGATTATGATATTATCCTTAAAAGCGGGCGGCACTGGCTTGAATTTAACCAGAGCAACCCACGTTTTCCACTATGATAGATGGTGGAATCCCGCAGTAGAAAATCAGGCAACTGACCGCGTATTTCGGATCGGTCAAACGAGAAATGTGCAAGTTCACAAATTTGTCTGTACTGGTACTTTAGAGGAGAAAATTCACGATATGATCGAAAGTAAAAAAGCTCTCGCCGAACAAGTAGTCAGCGCGGGCGAAAACTGGCTGACTGAACTCGATACTGACCAACTTCGCAATTTACTAATTCTCGATCGCAATGCTATTATAGAAACAGAAGAAGAATAATTTTTAGGGTTCGTAGTGAGGACTTCAGTCCTTCTTAAATGCGGACTAAAGTCCTCACTACAAACCTTCTTCTTTCTTCTTCCTTCTTCCTTTTTGAATGCGGACTAAAGTCCTGACTACAAACCTTCTTATTTCTTTTTTTCCTTATTTTTGCGGACTAAAGTCCTCACTACAAACCTTCTTCTTCCTTCTTCCTTCTTCCTTCTTCCTTCTTCCTCCTTCCTTCTTCCTTCTTCCTTCTTCCTTCTTCCTTCCGCTTATGATTGACAGAGAATGGTGGACACAACAATGGCTCGATTTAATCAATACCTACCGCTTCAAAAAGCGATTAGAACGCGGATGGCAATATGCGCGGGAAGGCAAAGTTCTCAGCATTAAATTTCCCAACCAAGAAGTAATTGCCATAGTTCAAGGAACTGATCCTAAACCCTATCAAGTTTCTTTAGGACTCGATACTTTAACCGATGAAGATTGGGATTACGTGATTGAAAATATGTCGCAAAGAGCGGTTTTTTCAGCTAAACTATTAGCTGGAGAAATGCCTCACAATATTGAAGATGTATTTGCGGCGGCCGGAAAAACCCTATTTCCGTTAAGTTTGTCAGATATTCGATCGCGCTGTAGCTGTCCTGACTCGAAAAATCCTTGCAAACACATCAGTGCAGTATACTACTTATTGGGCGATCGCTTCGGCGAAGACCCCTTCGTACTGTTTCAACTGCGCGGTAGAACCAAAGAGCAAATTTTAACCGCACTCCGCCAGAGACGCGGTACCCAAGCAGAGGAAAATTCCCAGCTAAACACCTATGACAATTCCCCCGCCGCGAATGCTAAAGTGCCAAAGGTCGATCGCTTTTGGGAATACAACCAACAGCTAGAATCATCTTTAGTCGTGATTGTGCCACCGCCCAGCAGCGAAACCGTATTAGATATTTTAGGCCCCATTCCCCTGGCAACCGACGCCAAACTGACAACTACCAAATCCTCCCCCGCATCAGACGGCATCAAACAGCATTTGAGCAAAATCTACCAAACAGTTAGCCAGCAAGCAGTTTTAGCCGCACTGAAACGAAGTGAAGCAGACTAAAAGATTATTCTTTCTTTGTTTCTGGGAATTACGCAAAGTCTAAGAAACCGGTTTCTGAGAAAATATCTGCTGGGTAGCAAAACATTTCGAGAGAAACCGGGTTTCTTTTAATTATGCAAAGTCTCAGAAACCGGGTTTCTGAGAAAATATCTATTGGATGGCAAAACATTTCTAGAGCAACGGGCTTTCGGCTAACTATCCATCAGGTTAAGAAACCCGACTCTAATATCAAATTCAAAACAATAATAGAACTAATTGCGTTTAACAGAAGGCGGATTGGTGAAACGCAACCAAGTTGCTAAAGTAGCTACGGCGAAAACTGAAGCCAAGCCGAACGTCAAGAAAGTTTCAAAGGCTGACATAATACTGTTCCTCTTTATTTGAGCGATCGAGTAAATCTTTTCCTTTTTCTTTATATCAGCCTCAATCAATTTCTTCAACCTGTCCGGACATAAAGTATTTACTACTTTACAATGTAAAATATTTCTTTACAAAAAGTTACAGTCTTCCCAGATTACTCATAATATCGAGCAATTCCTGAGGCCGTTCAATCAAAAAATCGGGATTGTGTGCAGCCAAAACTTCCTGAGAATTAAAACCCCAACTTACCGAAATTACCTTAATACCAGTTTTTCTAGCAGCATCTATATCTCGGATTTCATCTCCTACATACACGACTTCTTCAGGATTTATATGCTCTTTTTTCAGCCATTTATTAATAACTTTATGTTTGCCAAAAGTTGAACCCGAGTAAATAAAGCTGAAAGTGTTTTGCAACCCGTTGATTTCTAGCAAGGCTAAGACATTCTCTTGGGAATTAGAGGTGATAATCCCCAATTGAAAGCCAAGGTTTTTTAACTCTAGCAAAACTTCTTTAATTCCCGCAAATAATTCAATTTTAGGAATTTCACTGCGTAACTCTGCTTTCAATTTTCTAATCAGCAGCGGGAATTTGAAGATAGAAATGCCAGAATACCGGAGGATTTGCCAAGAAGTTAAGTTGCTTAATTGAGCGAGTTCATCTTTTGTCGCAGACTTAAAGCCGAATTCTGCTGACAAACGGTTGGTGATGTTCAGAAGAATATCGATTGTATCTGCTAAAGTACCGTCAAAATCAAAAATAATTACTTTGGTCATTGGGGAAGATTAAATCACGAGGGGGAAATCTCTTCTATATTACTCATTGCCTTTTGATTGTTAACGCAAAAAAAAGATAGCAACGGCGGGAATCGCACCCGCATCTCCCGGTATACTCCAGGGAATTCTACCATTTAAACTACGTTGCTGGTGGCAGCGAACCGAATCAAACGGTTGTCTCTCGCCTTGACAAATCAATCCCAAATCGAAAATCTAAAATCCTCTCTTCCCCCGAATTTATCCGTGGGGTCGCCTCTAAAATCTAAAATCTAAAATCTAAAATCGATTGACGGGGCGATCGCTCTACCACTGAGCTACGCTGCCCCATTGCATTATACATTTTAAATGCAACTATTTGAGAATTGCCAAGCTGACAAACTCTAGACATAAATAACTATCAAGTAGGGTGTGTCAGTTGCGATAATTGTTATTTCCTGCCAACCATCTCAAAACTGACGCACCATTTTTTCTTGGTAGGTTCGTTTGCAGACATCGATTTTAAAAGAAGGAAGTTCGGCAACGAGCAATGTACGGGATGTAACGGATGTCAGAAAGAAGGAAAAAAAGACTGAAACTACTGACAACTATCAACTATCAACTGTCAACTGACTATTAATTTGATTTGCTTTCGCATTCCGCCGCAACATTTCGGGTTTAATTCGCCGCAGCGCCGAAGCTGTAAATCGGCGGTTCCATTCTTCATCGGAAATCTCCGCTAATTCTGCAAGTGTCGGTGCTATGTTTTCAGGATAAGGCTCAAATTCTGCAACATCCGTTGGTTTGGCAAATCGCTGATTCCAGGGACAAACATCTTGACAAATGTCGCAACCTGCTACCCAACCTTGTAAATTAGATGCAATTTCGTCGGGCAGTTTTTCGGCTCGATTCTCGATCGTATGATAAGCTATGCACCGATCGGCATTCACGACAAAAGGCTCAGTAATTGCTTTCGTCGGACACGCCTCGATGCAGCGAGTGCAGGTACCGCAATGTTCGGTGTGTGGCGCATCCGGCTCTAACTCGATATTAGTCAAAATTTCGCCCAAAAACACCCAAGAACCGTATTCTCGCGAAATTACATTACCATTTTTAGCCATCCAGCCAATCCCCGCCCGCTGCGCCCACACTTTATCCTGAACCGGCCCGGTATCAGCATAATACCGTGCTTCAATTCCTTCGCCTTGCGATCGCACCCAATTTGCTAACAGCTTCAGTTTTTTGTGCAAAATTTTGTGGTAATCCCGCCCCCAGCCGTAGCGAGAGATTTTAGCATACTCTCTGACTGCATCGTCCCCCCCCTCCAACGGGGGATTCTCGGGGCGTTGGTGAGGCGTGTAGTAATTGAGGGCGACACATATTAATGACTGCACATCTGGCACGAGCGATCGAATATCCAGCCGTTTCGGGTTAGCCATCCATGCCATATCCGCCTGATAACCCTTGTCCAGCCAAGCCTGCAATCTTTGTTTTTCTCGATCGACATCTGCGTCTGCTGAGGCGATCCCGACTTTGTGAAATCCCAACTCTAGGCCTTTTTGCTTAATGCGATCGCTATTAATTGTTATTTTCATCGGATAAAAAACCATATCACAAAATGGGCTATAAGTCTATTAATATTTAGACTGATTTTACGACAGAATTCATAATACTTTCACAATCTTTATATTTATAAATTTGAACTGTAATTTGTCAAAAACGTTACATAATTTTAATTAAGGGAGAATTCGATTCGCACATCTCAAGTACGGAAATCAAACCTACAGCGAATCCCACAGTATAAACATGGCAGTTAGCATTCAATCAGCTCAATCTATTTTCTCGAACACCGAGATTGCTAGTGCTGTTCCGGCCACCACGGACTCGTTCTACAAACTCAGCGTTGAAGACCAACTCGCACTGCTCTGGTATGCTTACACCGAAATGGGCATTTCCATTACCGCAGCCGCCCCGGGAGTAGCCAGCATGGCGCTGGTTGAAGGCGTCCTGGGCGAAATCAAACAGATGTCGCCGGCTGCTCAAAGCAAAACCATGTTTGACCTAGCCAGCAACGCCGACACCACCATCGGCCGGATTTACACTTCATTACGCGTCAATACTAAACTCGGTTTCTGGTACGAGTTGGGACAGTTGATGAAACAGGGCGCTGTCGCTCCCATCCCTGCTGGCTATCAAATGTCTCCCGAAGCAACCCAAGTCCTTGAAACCATCAAGAAGCTCGATCCGGGTCAACAAATTACTGTACTTCGCAACACCGTAGTTCACATGGGCTACGATCCCGATTTCAGCCAAGAATACGGCAAACGCTCTGCTCCTCGCAGCACTCCAA
The DNA here is from genome assembly GCF_020738205.1 of Microcoleus sp. PH2017_24_DOB_U_A. Classification (NCBI taxonomy): domain Bacteria; kingdom Bacillati; phylum Cyanobacteriota; class Cyanophyceae; order Oscillatoriales; family Microcoleaceae; genus Microcoleus; species Microcoleus sp. PH2017_24_DOB_U_A. The sequence continues at coordinate 25,610 of NZ_JAEQCT010000023.1, read as the reverse complement.
CCGCTGTAGCAGAGCGGGTGAAAACCCAGATTGAGGGTATCAGCGAGCAAACTGTGCTCAGCTACATCGACAACATGAACGCCTTCGACTTCACCCCAGCCGTCGGTTTATTTGCTGAAGACGGTGCTCTCCAACCGCCTTTCCAAAAGCCGATCGTCGGTCGCGAAGCTATCCTCAACTATATGCGGGAAGAGTGCATCGGCCTGAAAATGCTGCCCGAGCGAGGTGTGTCGGAGCCTGCTGAAGATGGCTACCGCCAAGTCAAAGTCACGGGTAAAGTCGAAACTCCTTGGTTCGGCGCCAATGTGGGTATGAACATCGCGTGGCGGTTTATGCTCGATCCTCAAGGTCAAATTTTCTTTGTGGCGATCGACTTGTTGGCTTCTCCTAAGGAATTGATGAATTTGATGCGCAAATAGCATCTTCTTGTTTAACAAAGACTCTACAGCAACCCAGATGCCACGAGGTGTCTGGGTTTAGTTGATTTGAGATTTGAGATTTTTCGATTTTTGATTTGAGATTTGAAGGATTCAAGGATTGGGAATGGCTGATGGCATAAGGGTTTGCGACTTGCCTACAGTTGCATTATTTTTGGTAACTGGTACAATTTCGGTCGATCGGCCTCAAAGCTCCATGAGGCGCATAGCATTATTGATTTTTTTTAGATAAAATTTATGACCCTAGCTATATCTTTTGATGGATTTGCTGTGACCAAGAGAATGATTACATTAGATTCATTCATCTCCAATCATTTCTTATATGACCGCCACAACTCGACCTATTTTAACTCGCTCTATAAATATCGTCGGTCTCACAAAGCCTGCGCTAGAGCAATATTTTGAAACTTTTAACGCGGGCGATTTTGAAGCGACCGCTAATTTGTTTGCTGAGGACGGGGTTCTGCACGCGCCCTTTGAAGAGCCAATTATCGGCAAAAGCTCGATCGCCCGTTATCTAAAAACAGAAGCGCCAGGAATGCATCTCGAACCCCAGCAAAGTGCAAGCAAAATTTTAGAAGATGGCACAGTTGAAATTCAAGTCAGCGGCCGGGTGCAAACTCCCGCATTTGGTATTAATGTCGGATGGGTTTTTCTGCTCAATTTTCAGCAAGAAATTCTTTCTGTTACCGTCAAACTCTTAGCGTCTCCCCAAGAATTGCTGACTCTGCGACCTAAGAAATTCGGTTCTTAATATAGGAATTATCCAGGGAGTGAGGCACAAATTGGTAATTGGTAATTGCCAAGAAAGCGACCGCAATGAAATTGTTTTATAGTGAGGAATAACCTCATCTCCAGAGGGAGCATCCCAATGAATGCAAAAAAGCAATTTTTTTACAGTACTATCCCCGAAAAGCGAGTGTTGAATATATCGCTCTTCGGGGACAGCACTATAAAATCAAAACTGAGAGGCTCCCATCTATCTAAGCATAGCCAACGCTATAGAAAGCCGATTTTTTCAGTATTTATCAGCCCGCAACAGTACCTAGAGCAACCGCAGCCGACAGCTAAAACGTTGTTATGTTATACGATTTATAAAAAGTATTGGTACATAATTGTTGGGGATGAGTAAAACGAGGAGTTGTTTGCTTAACTCGCGATAGAGGTGCGTCGCTACTCTAAAAGTCGCTTTTCTTTACGGATTTTTAATAGCGACGCACCCTACAGCTACTGTTGCTTGTTTCTTCTTAATTCTTTCTTCTTCCTTCGGCTCTACAATCTTAGAGTCTGGTTAGAGAGGGACGAGATTGCAAGAAAAAGTGGCTGTCACCGCACGGTGCGACAGACAACCACTAGAATCAAAAACATTGTCAATCACTAATGACTAATGACTAATGACTAAACGGTGCGACAGACAACCACTAGAATCAAAAACATTGTCAATCACTAATGACTAATGACTAATGACTAATGACTAATTAAGATTTTTCCGGCAAACTCGCTTCCAACTTCAGACAGTTACGACCGTCTAATTGCAAAGTGTAGTCCACCCGATCCATAAGTCGGCTCATAATCAGCCAGCCATAGCCACTTTCTTGTTTAGCTTCCGGCCTCGGGGGACTGTAAGTATCCATTTCGTAACCTTTACCGTAATCCCAAATTTCTAAACCAATATCCCGATTTTTTAAATTCAAGCGAATTAAAACTGGCAGATTGGGTTGATCTTTGTGAGCATGGCGGATCACGTTAGAATAGGCTTCTGCTAACACCAAGCGCAAACGATTCGACTGACGCGGCCAATCGACGTGCTCTCCTAGCTCAACTTCCAAACTGCTCAGCAACCAATTTTCAACTATTGTTAAAAACCGCAAGTCGCTTGGCACATGAAGCTCAGTATTCATAAAAAAATCCCGTAAGTTTGAAAACCCTGTGTCTTCAGACCAGGTTTGACACTCGAGCGGGCTAAAGCCGCTGAGATTCTACTGACAGAATTAGACAAAGGGTGTGACCTAAATCTAATCTCGTTACGACCGTCAAGCGCCGTCTACTTAGTCACTCATCGTCAAGCGATAGTTACTAGCTAATGATTGTTGTTTCTAATGCTTTCAGAATCCATCACACTTGCCAAGACGCGGTACGCTCGACATCCTGCCATTATTAGCTCTTTTTGTGTTGCCTCTCACTCTTGCGTACTAAGTTGCAGGGATTTCTCCGATACTAGGATGTTTCAACACGTAGATGTTTTTGTTCTTACTCACAATCTAAATTGTATCATACTACGAAGAACACGGGGACTAAAGTCCTCCGCGTCGCTTTCCTAGGAAGGACTAAAGTCTCTGAGTTTCCCGCATCCCGTATTAGTTTTATGAAACATGACGCACCAAATTTATCTGGCGTTAATATTTGCCGCTACATAGAGGATACTCAATGGCGGGCGATCGATGCAATACAATTTTTTTGAAAGCCTCGATCGCAAAGCATCAGTTAAAAGTTAGGCATTTACCCCGCCCAAAAAACGGATACCGTGCCACTTACCACCGTCGTGGAGAGATCCAAATTTTAGAGGAAAGTTCAAGCTCCCGCGATTGAATGCGAGAGTCAAATCTCAAATCTCAAATCTCAAATCGACTGACGCGCTAGTTCTGTAACTTTTGCCGTTAGCGAAGCTTGCAGAAGAGCATCGCCCGCGTTCTCTGTATTAATCTGTAGGCCCTCAACTGACGGCTGGAGTTTTTGAGACCCAAAGCCCCCGACTCTTCGTCGGCATGACTGACAGATTCAGAGAACCTCCAGAGAGAGTATGGTTTGGTCGTCTTCCTGAACGGGATTGTCAGCTCGGATGTAAGCCAACAAATTGTCCAAGTTGAAAGAACCAGGCTCTTGAATCAAAAGTTGCCAAAGCCCTTCTTGTTGTAGCATAGAACGGGTTTCTTCGCCCCCTGCGACCGCCTTAGTGGTCACGCTAGCTTCAGTAATCCCGTCACTTGTCAGCAGAAATACATCTCCTGACTTTAATTCGATCGCACCAGCTTTACCTTTCCAGACTGGCAATATCCCCAAGGGAATACCGCGAGCTTTGAGGAAATTCGGCTCTGCTGGCGTTGCACCGCTAGCTGCTTGAGCTTTCACCTCTGAGTTAGACCAAACGATCGGATAAATGTGACCAGCATTAGCAAAAGCCAGGTGTCCTGTTGACGGAGTGTAACGAGCTACAACCATTGTAATAAAATGGTTGTTGCCGATCAGATCGTCAGCCATACTGCTGTTCATATTCTGCATCACTCTCTCGGGTTCGGGAGAAACTTCTTGAGAAAGTTCGCGCCGCATCACCGAAATCGCGCTAGCCATAAATAGAGCAGCCGGAACACCCTTACCGGAAACATCTCCCACAGCTATCCAAATATCCCCTTGAGAGTGGACGTAGACCTCAAAAAAGTCGCCGCCAACTTCCCGCGCGGGATAGCAACAAGCTTGCACCCTGACAGTTTCAAAATCCGGCCAACTTTGGCGCAACAAGTTTGTTTGGATTTGGCGGGCCACCTCCAACTCGTTTTGCATCTGATTGGCTAAATCCAGAGTGCGCTGATAGAGCTTAGCTTGAGACAGGGCGAGAGCAGCTTGAGCTGCTACACCTTCTATTAACTCTATCTCTTCTCCCGACCAAGGGTTAGTGCCACCTTGCTGACACAGGGCTAGTACCGCCAGCAAGTCTTGCTGATAAGTTAGGGGCACAGCAATCTCAACCGAGTTACCGTCAGCCCCACTGTTGGCGCTGACTTGAGTTTGGCGGCTGGCTACGGCTTGAACCAGCAAATTTTCATCAAAAGAAAAGCTGCTAGGTTCGGCGTTTTGGGCTTGGTAGGGAAAGGTACTGGGTAATAGTCGATCGACCTCTACCGGCCGCAGCATACAATAGTTGGCCTCAAAAGTTTGACCTACGGTTTGAACAATAGTTTGTACCATACTAGAGTAATCTAGCGACCCGCGAATCACGCCCATCACCTCATTAAACAGAGATTCCTTGCGTAAAGCGCGGCGCAGTGCAACGCTGCGCTGCTTGTAGTATTTGTAAGTTTCTGACGCTTGATTGATAACTGATTTGAGCTCTTCAGGATTCCACGGTTTGGTGATGTACTTGAAAACTTGACCTGCATTAATTGCTTCTACCAAGTCTTCAACATCGGTGTATCCTGTCAGCAGAATCCGAATCGTATCAGGAAAGCGATCGACTGTTTTCCCCAAGAACTCGGTACCATTCATTTCTGGCATCCGCTGGTCAGATATAATCACCGCCATCTCGCCCTGTTCGTCTAGAACGGACAGGGCGCTGAGGGCGCTATCTGCTTTGTAAACCTGAAAATCGCGTCGAAACGTCCGGTACAGCAAATCCAAGTTGTCGGGTTCGTCATCGACTACCATTAGTTTCAGTTTGCTTCCATCTCCCCGACTCATGCTATTCCCTACTCCTAGGCGAATTAATCAGGTCTAAAACTAGCTTGTCAAGTACCCTTGGCTGATTGGGCCGAGCCGAATCAGGATCAGGGGTTCGGGTTTCATAGGTCAGTGCCATGTTAGTGATACCACAAGGAAGTTCGGAACTTGCATCCGGTCGCGGCCTGACCAGAAAGAATTGGTTTAAAGCCCCAAGGTTGAGCGGGAGAAATTAAAATCAGACTATTCATTACTCCAATCCTCGGACTTCCTTCTTAGAGGTCGCCCTCAACTGTCAACTGTCAACTGTCAACTGTCAACTGAACAGACCTCGCCGCCTTTGAGAGCTCGTCCTTTATTCCCGTTACAGCCGAATCAAGTTAATTTTTCTGCCAGTCTGAGCTTAGCAGAACGAGAGCGGGGATTTCTAGCTAGTTCGTCGGATTGTGGCACGATCGGCTTTTTTGTCAGTACCTGCAAACACTCTGTTGCTCTCAACTGGTGCTTAACCGGCCTGTCTTCGAGACTGTGAAAAGTAATAATTCCAATTCTCCCACCGGGTTTTAACCATTTAGGCGCTTGGTTGAGGAAAGTGTCTAAAGACGCTAGTTCGGAGTTGACAGCTATCCTTAAAGCTTGGAAAGTGCGGGTGGCGGGATGGATTCTACCGTTGCGCTGCTTGGGTGGGAAGGTAGAGGCGATCGCACCTGCGAGCTCTGTAGTAGTTTCAAAAGGACGCGATTGCACAATCCGCCTCGCGATGCGCCGCGACAGTCGTTCCTCGCCGTACCTGTAAATAATATCTGCTAGTTTAACTTCTTCCCAGTGATTGATAATCTCTTCTGCGGTCAAAGATTGCTGCTGGTTCATACGCATATCTAGTTGAGCTGGATGGCGAAAACTAAAGCCTCGTTCCGGTGTATCGAACTGAGCAGAGCTAACGCCCAAGTCTGCTATAATACCATCAAATTTGGCATCAGGAGACTGATATTGGGCAAAATTGCCGTGCCAAAACTCGACGGGCGAGTTGGCAAATCGGGATTGGCAAAAACGGATGGCTTCTGTATCGCGATCGATCGCCACCACCGTCACATCAGGGGCCGCCGCCAAAATCAAACTCGTGTGTCCGCCGCCCCCAAGCGTCGCATCCAAATAGCGCCCGCCGGCACGCACAGCTAAACCCGCAATTAACTCACTTCCCAAAACAGGAACGTGATAGGTGTCAACACTGACATCCGATCCAGGGGTATCCTTTTCAGATAGCTCGATATCCTTCATAATCTATAAAAGTGAAACAAAAATCAACAATAGTCAGTTGTCAGTTGTCAGTTGTCAGTTGTCAGTTGTCAGTTGTTCTCAGTTCCTAGTTAGAAAGTTTTTTTGCTAATGAGCAATGACCTGTTTGAGCAATTACCACTGACCAATGCCCAATGCCCAATGACCAATTACCAATGACCAATTACCTATTACCAATTACCTATTATTATGTCAAGAATTGAGACTAGAACTGAACCAATGGTGCTCAACATGGGCCCGCACCACCCATCCATGCACGGCGTACTCCGGTTAATTGTCACCCTGGACGGCGAAGACGTAGTGGACTGCGAGCCTGTTTTGGGCTATCTACACCGCGGCATGGAAAAAATTGCCGAAAACCGCACCAACGTGATGTACGTCCCCTACGTGAGCCGCTGGGACTACGCTGCGGGGATGTTTAACGAAGCGGTGACAGTCAATGCACCGGAAAAGTTAGCGAATATAGCTGTGCCCAAACGGGCGAGTTACATTCGGGTAATCATGCTGGAGTTGAACCGGATTGCTAACCACTTGATGTGGGTGGGGCCGTTTTTGGCAGACGTGGGCGCGCAAACTCCCTTTTTCTACACTATGCGCGATCGCGAACCAATTCTCGACTTGTGGGAAGCAGCCACCGGCTACCGCATGGTAAACAACAACTACTTCCGCATCGGCGGAGTCGCAGCAGATTTACCCTACGGTTGGGTAGACAAATGCGAAGATTTCTGCGATTACTTCCTTCCCAAAATTGACGAATACGAACGTTTAATTACCAACAATCCGATCTTCCGCCGCCGGATTGAAGGACTGGGTACGATTTCCCGCGCCGAAGCGATTAACTGGGGACTATCCGGGCCGATGTTGCGGGGTTCCGGCGTGAATTGGGATTTGCGGAAAGTTGACCATTACGAATGTTACGACGACTTCGACTGGGAAGTTTGCACCGAAGCTGCGGGCGATTGTTTAGCCCGCTACTTAGTCCGAATTCGGGAAATGCGCGAGTCAGTTAAAATTCTCTATCAAGCTTTGAAAGCACTCCCCGGCGGCCCTTACGAAAACTTGGAAGCCAAGCGCTTAGAAAGCGGGCCAAAATCTGAGTGGAACAGTTTCGACTATCAGTTTATTGGCAAAAAAGTAGCGCCAACTTTCAAGATTCCTAAGGGCGAACATTACGTGCGTGTTGAAAGCGGCAAGGGTGAGTTGGGAATCTATATTATCGGCGATGACAGCGTGTTTCCTTGGCGCTGGAAGATTCGCGCTGCGGATTTCAATAATTTGCAGATTTTGCCCCACATCGTGCGCGGTGTAAAGATTGCGGACTTGGTGGCGATTCTGGGCAGTATCGATATTATCATGGGTTCTGTCGATCGCTAGATGAAAAAGGGCGATCGTATTTTTGGGCTATTTGCTAAAAAGTGCGATCTCCCTTTTTTTGAATCCTCGATCGGCTACTATAAACTATGGAATCTCAACAATAAAAATCATAGCTAAAAATTACTTGAGTTCCGCACTGCGTGCAAATACGCTTATCACAATCATAATCTACTTCTAACAGCCGCAAGTTTGTGCTGTTGCAGTAGGGGCAATACTCAGTTACAGATAAACTTTCAGGGGGGATACACTGCCATTTTGGTAAATTAACAGCTACCTCTGACTCTAGGGAAGTTAATGTATTAACAGGTAAACTCCATACCCTATCTAGTAATTCATTGACTTTGAAACTTAATTCATTAACATTTTCAATCCACAAATAGCCGCAGCGGACAGCACGACAGATCGAAACGTTTCTCTCTTCTTCAATAAATATAGAGTTTCCCTTGGGATCGATCGCCTCGCATTTCCACAATGTTAATACTATAGGAACTTCTTGTGAGTAATTCACTATCAAAGCCGGGATATCGTTTAGTTGATGTTCTGTAAAACAAGCCACCCATATATCGCCGGCAATTCTCTTGCATCTTTCTAAAGAAACGCAATTTTTCAAGAAATTATCGAAGGCGATGATATCTTTGTCTACTTCATCGTGACCTAAGTAATTATTGCGTCTTTTTGTGTCTGCAAGATCGAAGATAACTAAATAAGCTGGTAATAATAACTCGCTGGATTTTTTGAACTCTTCTAAAAATGAATCTCTCGACATACAGAAGGATTATATTTAAAAGCTAAGGCTAGCTTATCACAGCGAGCGAAAATTGCCAATCTCAAATCTCAATTTTGCGATCGGCGTCAAAATGATATAATAAATTTTGAAAAATAGAGATGTTACAGAATGAATGCCAAATTTATGAACATCAAAATTTCTCTCTTTTCTCTTCCTCTGTGTCCTCTGCGCCCTCTGCGGTTAAAAAATCTTTATTTCCTCAATAAAATAACATCAACTATAAACTATGACAGTCCAGCAATTAGATATTAACGATAGCAACCCCGAACTCTGCGCTTTAATCAGCGAAAGAATTGCCGCCAGTCCCCAGCAGCGCATTACCTTTGCGGAATATATGGATTTGGCACTATATCACCCGCAGTATGGTTACTATAATGGCGATCGACCAAACATCGGCAAACAAGGCGATTTTATCACGTCGCCTCATTGGAGCGCAGATTTTGCTGAGGTTTTGGGCGAGCAATTTGTGGAAATGTGGCAAATTATCGGCAAACCTCATCATTTTACCATAGTAGAAATGGGTGCGGGGCGGGGAACCTTTGCCACACATTTACTGCAATACCTGCAACGACAACATCCCGATTTATTTAAAATATTAGAATACATTATTGTTGAGATTTCCCCTGTACAGCAAGCGGTGCAGCAGCAAAACTTAGCTGAATTTAAAATAGTCAAGTGGTGCAAGTGGGATGAAATAGCTAATAACTCGATTGTCGGATGCTTCTTTTCTAACGAGTTAGTAGATGCTTTTCCAGTCCATCAATTTATCATCGAACAAGGGCAACTTCGGGAAATTTACGTTACCGCAAACGAAGAAAAAAACGAACAATCTGGAAGCAAGTTTATTGAAGTAGTAGGCGAGCTTTCAAATCCTAAGATTGCCGAATATTTTGATTTAGTAGGAATTGATTTATCGGCAAGTGTCTATGGGGATGGTTATCGCAGTGAAGTTAATTTAGCAGCTTTAGAGTGGATAAAAACAGTTGCAGAAAAATTGCAGCGCGGTTATTTGTTGACAATTGATTACGGCCATCCGGCGCACCGCTATTACAATCCGAGACGCACAGAGGGAACGCTGCAATGTTATTACCGCCACCGCTATCACAGCAATCCTTATATTAATGTGGGGTGGCAGGATTTAACGGCCCATGCTGATTTTACGGCGCTGGAAAAACAAGGTGAATTGTGCGGTTTGGAGATGATGGGTTTTACTCAGCAGGCTTGGTTTTTGATGGTGTTGGGTGTGGGCGATAGAATTGCTTCTCTATCTGCAAATGATGCACAAGTATTGGATTTGGCAACATTTTTACGCAGGCGGGAAGCGCTGTATCAATTGATCGATCAGATGGGTTTGGGGGGGTTTGGGGTTTTGGTGCAGTGTAAGGGGCTGAGTGAGGAGGAGAAAGGGGAAAAGCTTAAAGGCTTGAGAGTGCCAGATTAGCTATGTAGATTAGTTTTCTAAGTTGATATTTGGACTTGATTAGGTTACAAAATTATTGATTCACAGTCTAACTAATACTGTTTTATAATTTTCGGAAAATCGACCTTGACAACCCCGGATCAACGTGAAAAAGCTTCTCCAAAGCCTCAGCTTGTTGCTGAGGAATGAGAATAGCTTACAATTTTTATTGTTCTTGTGGGATGGGCGTCCCGCCCGTCTAGAAAGGACGGGCGGGACGCCCATCCCACAAATATGTGTAAATTATTTAATTCACTATCCTGAGTGATTTCCAGTCGATCGCAAGGCCGTATTTCTGTGCGGAGTCGAGAGAAACGTCTGGAAGATTGAGCAGCAGTTTATCCCATGTACTGTGATTTTGTAAAGCCTCTACAACTACTCGCAGCGGCTCAGATAAAATGGTTTGAAAGTCTGCTTCTTCAGGAAACTGAATTTTAAATGCTAATTGCTCTTGAGGAGGTGTGAATTGAGCATTAACATTGTCGCGATTTCCTCTTGCATCAACGCGATACCAACCTACATCTGGCAAATAAACTGCATTGAAACCGTGCAAGGTGTAGGGCGCACCTTTGTCATCAAAGCTCAATCTTTGGTAGCAAAAACCTGCGGGAATGTTGTTGGCCCTCAGCAATGCTGCTAATAGGTGACTTTTGGCAAAACAATAACCTGTTTTGTGCTTTAGTACATCGGATGCTCGACAGGTGACGGGATTCATCTGATAGTCGTAGCTGTGGCGAATTTCGTCTCTAACCCACTCAAAACTAGATTGGGCGATCGCCTCTGATGTATGATGTTGTGATGCTATCTTGTTCGCGAGTGCTAAAATTGCGGGATGATCGCGATCTATAATGTCAGTCGCTGCTAAATAGGTTTTGATTTCTGGAATCATTTTTCTGATAGCCTTTCTGCCTGAGAACTGCTACAATCTTCTCATAAACCTGATGATTCTCCCAATCGAAGCAGCAAAAAGTTATGTTTTGAGGAGCGCCGTTTTTTGCATTTCTTCGTAGCAGATTTTGACTGCAATCTCACCTGCTAAATCCTTAGGATATTTGTAAATGCCGGTGCTAATGCAAGGAAATGCGATACTCTCGAACTTTTGCTCGATCGCGATTTCCATACATTTGCGGTAACATTGGGCTAAGAGTTCGGGTTCTCCGCAGTCGCCTCCTTGCCATACGGGGCCTACGGTGTGGATGATGAAGCGCGCAGGTAAGCGATATCCTTTTGTGAGTTTAGCATCCCCGGTTTTGCATCCTCGGAGCGATCGACATTCGTCAACAAGTTCCGGGCCTGCTGCTTTGTGGATTGCGCCATCTACTCCACCACCTCCAAGCAAACTGGTATTTGCAGCATTGACGATCGCATCTACTTTCAGTTGTGTGATGTTGCCTAAAATAACTTGCATAAAAATAATTAAGCTTTAAAAGTCCATACCTATAATGATACAGAGAGAGTGGGTGCGATCGCAAAATGAACAATTTGGAATCGCATCAAATCCCTGATTCAGTACAAGCTAGGTTCAAATCATCAATCAACCCCAATTGTTGGGCCCACTCTGTTAAGTAACCCCGATCCAAATTATCAGATTGGACTTTCAGAATTCCCAAAACATCATTCCATTGTTTTTGAGACTTAGATTGTTGCCGCCAGAGCAGTTTTGCCAACACAATATCTTCAGGAGAAGCAATCCAAAATAGTTCTACACCAGCTTCGTCAAGCGCTTCTAATCGTCGTCTTGCCATTTTTGAGCGATCGAACTCAGTATCAGAATTCAGCACGATATCGGCGTTTAATACGGAAGTCATGTGAGTGACACTCAACACCATCCCTCTGCCCTTTTGAATATCTTCTACCGAACCCGGAGGGCAGTAAAAACCAGCCGTTTCTAGTGCTTCAACTAATCGAAAAATATTGTCCCGGATCAATTCAATTACTAAATCTAAATCCCGTGTCGTTCTAGGATCGCCATAGACAGAAGCGGCAACGCCTCCTGTAATATAATAAGGAATAGATAATGTTTGAAAAATTGGGTGCAACAGTCGGGCGATGTGGCTGGGATCTTGCGTCCACATAGACGGTTCACTGGTGGGGGTTAAAATTGGCAGCCATTTGCTACGTAAGATCGATCGGGCAAATCGCTCTTTGTAAGTTGAGGGACAAGCTTTTTTCATGCCGCGCAAGCTAACAGTTTTTGCCCAACGATTTAATTTTACCCCTATTTGCCAGCGTTGGGAATTGGTGAGTTGTCGCAGTAGGTAGAAATCAATTGCATCAGCTTCAGGAGTTTTATCATCTGACTGGGGACGATATCCAGGTTTGATGGATATTTTCGGTATGGATTGAATCATTTTGCTTGTTGATTTCCCTAGTTCTATACATGATATCAGTTAACAAGTCTAACCACATAATTGCCGTATTCTTGATGATCAACTACTCATCAAGAATCATATTTTCAAACAAAATAGGTTCAATTCTCTTCAAGACTTCCTTAACTAAATCTTCTGGACATTCACCGATCGAACTTGCTTGCCTTGCGCGATAATCTTGCATAACGTAGTTGATCTGTCATAATTACACCTGTCACCGCTTCACCTTCTGGAATGGGAACATAAAACGGATTTTTTCGTTGTGTGGTGCTAATCGGACAGACAAACACAAACCCCATTTTTTGGTTAAATTTAGTTTGACTCACAACCAGTGCAGGTCGAGTACCCATTTGTTCGTGTCCTGCTTGAGGATCGAAATTGAGGCGAATGAAATGACCTCGTTCGGGGATGTAGTTTACCAAACTTCTTCTCCTTCTGGTTTCCCCCAAGAGATTTCTTCGCTGGGTTCTATTTCGCCTGCCAATAGTTCATCTAGGGTATATTTGGAAATTTTCTGATTTACAGGCTCTATGACCATTTTTCCATTTTCTATACTGCAAATTACGGAATCATCTGCTTTCAGATTGAACAATTTTACAATATAGTCTGGTATTGGCAAAGCTAAGGAATTACCCAAGTTGCTGAGGTGTATTTTTGCTGTCATACATTTGCGATTTTAATGCTCAGGTTTATCTATTATAACCGCTAGATAAGGTTGGGCGCGATCGGGCGCAGGGGTTCAGAAACCGGGTTTCTTCGTAAAATCTCGTGGGGAGGCGTCAATTGTCGCAGAAACCCGGTTTCTTGGATTTCGCGGGGGGACTCAGAAACGGGGTTTCTTCACAAACCTAGTCAACTATTAAAGTTGAAACAAGGGGAGGGTTTGTCCGGTAATTGCCTCATGGAAGCCTTGCTGAATCCCTTCGAGGACTGTTTCAATGGGGTCATCATCAGGATCGATGTCAGTATCTTCCGGTACTAAAACAATAATCCTAACGTGGCTGTGGTTGGCAAAAGCAAGGGGGCGATCGATACAAAGCATTCCTCGATCGTCAATTTTTCCAGTAGTTTCAATCGCTTTCATAATATCAGAAACTCGATACAGTTCACTCAGAGAATAAATCTTCTAAATCTCGGTAGCCGCTAACAACCCGCAGAACTTCAATTCCTGCTTCGATCGCACTGTAGAAAATTAGGTAATCATCGATCGGAAAACTCCGTACATTTTCCATTAACTCATCCCGATTGCGTCCCAGAAGGAGGAAACTTCGAGAGAGTTTGACACTTATTGTTAATTCTGTCCAGAAAGCTTTCTGCTGCATCAAAACCGCTGCGATCGGCAATATAGTCCATAATGTTTTCTATATCCCGACTTGCCGGAACTGTAAATCTACAAATCTGATTCATCTATCTGCTTGCGTGCGTGCGACGTTGTTGCAGCTTTAAGCGCAAACTCCGAAACATATCTTCAGCATTAATTACTTCACTTCGATCGGCCGCATCCATTCCCAGACGAATTTCTTGCTGGAGTTCTTTGAAGCGTCCTTTATAAATATGCTCCCATTTATCTGACTGCAAGAGTTTGATGAAAGCTAAGACTTCTTGTTGCTGGTCTGGCGATAAGACCTTCACATTTTCCAAAATGGCTTGTTCGACGGTCATAATTATCCCTTTTTTTTGATTGTTATTCTACAATCTAGTAACAACATTATATCGCACGGGTGGCTTGACAGCAATTCAGGGGTGAGTTCAATTGCGATCGGTTGTCGATCGCTCAATTAAATCGCAAATAACTTCCAGGTAGCGTCGCAACTGCTACAGTATTTCCCAACAAATCGAAAAACTAAATGATTAATAAAATAGTCAATTTGACTCATCTCATCTAGATTAATCTATTTTTATGCTATCGTCTGATTTTATTAAAGAGTAGCTCACCGACTTGTGCTACCGTCTAGGGGTTGCGATTGGCTTCCCTGGTGTCGCAGGCGATCGCGAGCCGGAAAAAATCCCATCCTCTTATCCCACATTCCCAATCCTCCATTATGATAGCTAAAAACTCTCCCACAATTGGACTGATTGAACCTCCAGCAACGGGACTCTATGATGCAGAAGGTAAAAATTGGACTTCTTTATACAGACATCGTTCCTTAATCAGCAAGCAAGTTTTGATTCCTGACTTGCAAGCAGGAGGATTTGATGCCCGATTGGTCAACCTCAGAGATGACAATTATAGTGAAGAATTTGGGGAGATTGTCTGGAAAGGGATGACCCTGCGGAAAACTTACGTTGGGGGCAAAATTGCTGCCCTAGATCCCCAGGCATTCGATGCTTGGGGCATTACAGTGAATTTCTCCCAAGACCGTCAAGTCACTTGTATGGTGATTGAGCATCTGGCTAAGGGAGGTCGTCCCATTGTCGTTGGTGGGTCGGATGCTTTCGCTGAACCGCACCACTACTTGAAGGCCGGCGCAGCAGCAGTCGTTCAGGATAAATCTGGGGCAGCGAATTGGGCTATTTTTGACTATGTACTGGGAAAAACCCCACGAGAAGAACTCACGGGTGTCATTCTCGCAGATGGTAGACAGTATCCCAGGAAGGCTAAAGCCAAAAGTCCAGAGGAGTGGGCACTACCATCGGTGGAAGTGGCGCGGGAGTGTTTAGGGACACTGCCCAATGTCCAGGGAACTGTTCCAGTAGGTTCGTTGGTAGCTGACATTGGTTGCGATCGCACCTGCGATTTTTGCATGACACCTACCTACGGCACTGGCTTTCGGAGAATGTCTCCTGAAACATCCCTCAAATGGTTGGCGATTCAGAAAGAAGCGGGGGCTCGATCGATCAATATCGGTTCCGATCAATTCCTCGCCCGTGGACTCTTTCCTGAGGGGCGACAAGAGATCCTCGACATTACCAATGGTGCGCGGGAGATGGGAATAACTCTGATGTGGCCCAATGGTTTAGAACTGAGGAAAACAACTCTCGGCGCTGGGCGTAACTATGAAAGCAGCGACCTCAGACCTGACGAAGAACTGATTGAAGCACTGTTTGGCTGGGACGGCAAAGTCGGTTGTCCTTTGGCTTATATCCCTGCCGAACGTCCCGTTTTTGGACGAGAAGCTTACAAGAAGCTCCTTCCTTGGCAAGAGCATTGTACCTTGATGAAATCTGTGGTCAGAACTGGTGTACCTGTGATTGCTTATGGGATCATTATCGGGCTACCCGACGATGACCATGAGGACTTGTTACTTCTTGAGGAAGCCATCTCAGAATTGGTCGATGAACTGGTAGAGATTAACCCGCAATTGGAATTTCAGACTTCGTGCTACAGCATTATTCCCTTGCCCGGAACTCCGCAATCTTATGACTTACGGAAATCAGGAATGCTACAGTTTGAAGACCCCTGTCTTTGGGGGGTATGGACAACGACTTCCAATACTAAGCACCTTACCTACGAGCAGGTTTCCGATTGGCAAATTCGTCTATCTAAGATTCGGAAATCTCCGTCTGAATTTACCAACTATAACGGCGAATATTCAGCGATGGTTAGTGACGCTTCCTCCGACGACTCAAAGGTTGTGTTGGCAAATTTGAACTAAACACCGCTCGTGGGAGATTACATCGGCGAATTTGCGAGCGAGGATGAAGAAAATGAAGAGGAATCTGAGGTATAATCAATGCCTTTTTGACGCTTAGCAGAACGCTCGATTTCCCAAGGTACAAGCGATCGCCCAAAACCCGGTTTCTCGGATTAGCGTGCGGGGTTCAGAAACCGGGTTTCTGTGACAATTCAAATTGCGGGCGATCGCAAATAACTTCCAGGTAGCGTCGCAACTGCCTTCAGGAAGGTTGCACAGCAAGATGACATCTGAATAAAGTTGATAGTTCATAATTCTTCTGATTCGGGCAATTGTTGCTCGTATTGGCCTAGAATTTCTCGAACTGTTTCGGCCGCGATGTCTGATAGATCTGATTTAGAATAGATAGTCACCAAAACGATGGAATCGCTAGTTTTGAGGTAATAAATAGCACGGTAGCCAGCGCTTTTGCCTTTTTGAATGTCGCTGTTTTTAATTCTGACTTTGAAAATTTCGTACTCCATTCCCGGAATGCGATCGCCCGGAAGTTCCCCCGCTTGAAGTTGTTCGATTACAGGCTGAATGTCTTTGCGAATGTTGCGATAGCGTTTGCCTAAAGTTCGCAAGTCTCTTTGAAATCGGGGGGTGAGTTCAATTGCGATCGGTTGTGGATCAATTGTCATCGATGCCATCCCACAGTTGAGACAAGGGAAGAGTTTGTCCGGTAATTGCCTCATGGAAGCCTTGCTGAATTCCTTCGAGGACAGTTTCAGTAGGGTCATCATCGGGATCGATGTCAGTATCTTGACGAATTTCTTGTTGCAGTTCTTTGAAGCGTCCTTTATAGATATCTTCCCATTTATCGGACTGCAAGAATTTGATGAAAGCTAAGACTTCTTGTTGTTGGTCTGGCGATAAGACCTTCACATTTTCCAAAATGGCTTGTTCAACGGTCATAATTATCTGTTTCCTTTTGATTGTTATTTTACAATCTAGTAACAATATTATATCAAACGGGTGGGGCAACAGCAATTCGAGGGTGAGTTCAATTGCGATCGGTTGTTAAACTTTACAAGTTTCGATGCGAGAGAAGAGACGTAACCCCTCTCCTATCCTATTTTCCTCCCCCTCCCCACCAGAACCACGCATCCCCAACTCCTCCCTCTCCCCCACCCACCACCCCCCACCCAAAGGGAGGTGTCCACTAGGTGCTGATTTGTTGAATTTTACATCTTTGTAGTACAACCATTTTCCATTCACACGCCACCCCACTCGATCGCCAAAAGCTTCCCAGATTTTCTCATCATATTCTCTGGTTCCTCCCAGACTTTCATAGATCCGCTTCTGCACCGAAAAGCCGAAGCGCCCGTTACTGTATTTTGCCCAAAGCCGATCGATAGTTCGCAAGTCTTCACAGGGAAATCGATAGATATCTTCAGTTCTCAGCCAGCCCTCCTCTTTTCTCCCCGCTACTTCCAGCATTTTGTTAGATGTTTCTTTATTTGCCTGTTTCCATTTTTCAGTTGCCAGTAAATCGCGAAACTTAGTGTAGTCTACTCCGCATTCTGACTTGAAGGGAACATCAGCCTCAGTAGGATTAGCATTCGTTACAGGTGTAGATTTGGGAGATAATGGAGATGCCGATTTGTTCGCAACATTGCTACTAACATAATTCTCTTCAGAATATCGCTCATCTTCTCTCTGCGAGACAGCGATTCTTTGAATTCCATTAATCGCCTCCATATCGCCAGTAGATGCAGCCAATACGCGAATCCACAATTGTTTTGCTAGATCATAATCTTTGTTTAATCCCGCTTGATAGGCATCGTTTTTAAGAATAGAAACATCTTGTAAAGTTGCATATTGCGGGCAAATAATTAAGTGGGACTTCGTAACTGGCTCTGCAATACAGTAAGGTGTTTGTCGCACTTTTTCGCCTTTATGTTCCCGAATCAGTTCGGGAACTCGCACACTCAAATAATGGTTCAATCGCTCGACAGTTGCACATTTCCCTTGAATGCCCAACCCCTCCAGCACTGCTTTTGTGAAAATACCTTGCTGTAAAGTTTCTATTTCGTATGACAACTGATTGGGACTACAAGAAAAAAAGGTAATAATTCCCTTTTGTCGTGCAACTTCAGCAGCTTGATTCCCGATTCCTTCTCCCGATTTACTACCTTGATCTCGACAAGCATCCAGAATCAAAATAATATTGCCAGCACCACAGCGACGCAATTGTTCTGTCACGTAACTAATTGAAATCGCTGTACGTTCGACATCATCCGGATCGCTATCAGAAGCCATCAGGTAATCACACCCTTTATGCCGCCTACCATGACCGCTGAAGAAAAACCAAAAGTTATCCCCAGCTTCCATAAAGGGTTTTTCAAACATTGTCCTCAAAACTAGATTCAGATTAGTAAAAAAAGGACGAGTCGATCTACCATTAAAATCAGGCGAGTCATCTGAGTAAAATAAAACTTTCTCACACCTCACCTGATTGCGAAGAAAATTCTGCATTAAATGTGCATCCGGCTTGGCATACTTCAGCGGAGTTAGGAAATCATAGGTATTGATACCAATTGATATGGCTAAATTTTTTCCCATTTCACATTAAGACTTGCGTTTAAATCTCAACAATACAGTTCTTGTATCTGCAACTTTTGCCCCCATACCGACTAAACTGAAAGAACCTTCGGCGTTAATTGCAACGGATAACTCAATTTCAGATAACTCGATCGCTTTCATGTCTGCTTCCGCATCCGCACGGCTGAACATTTTATCTACCGTTTGCATAAAATCAGCCAGTTCTTTTTCTAATTTATTGATACTAACATTGTGAAGTCGCAAGCTATCAACCGCTTTTGTTACCTGCTTTTGGGCTTGCTGATTTGGCTGCGTGTCCCAAGCATCACTCCAGTCTATCCCTATATGTCCACCATTTTTCGCACCGTCAGAATCAGGTGCATCAGGAGACTCATCCCAAGTATCGGCGGTCACAATCGAAATCGTTTCATCGGGCATGGGTGTTTAAGGCTCCAAATTATCTGGATATTTTTAGTAGATGCTAACCGCGACTATAGTCTTAGATTGTACCTGAAATTTATCAATTGGTTCATGAGGATTTTTAGGGGTTGTTGGTGGGGGGTTAGAAACCGGGTTTCTTTCCTGAATCTGGGTGGGGATTCGGAGATTGTCGCAGAAACCCGGTTTCTTGGATTTGAGGGTGATGGTGGGAGGTTAGAAACCGGGTTTCTTTCCTGAATCTGGGTGGGGATTCGGAGATTGTCGCAGAAACCCGGTTTCTTGGATTTGAGGGTGATTGGTGGGGAGTTAGAAACCGGGTTTCTTTCTAAATCTGGTGATGATGTTTAAATTGTCGCAGAAACCCGGTTTCTTGGAGTTTGGTTATTCTTCAAAGGTTAGATGGTGGATAAATTTATCGCTAGTTAATTCTTCTAAAAAGTAACGATAAGCTTCTGCTGAGTTAAATTGCGATCGCACTTCATCTATTTTAGGTAAACTCCCATGACGCAAATCGATATATTCTTGATAGCTGGAAAATTCCCAGTCTTCTGCTTTTTTAACTATGTTAGCAGAGACTGGGTTTAAATGAATATAGCGAGTGAGATGTAACAAATATTCTTCTCTATCTACATGAATTGCCTGAAACCTTCCCTGAAACAGCGAACCGACTTTTTGATAGCGTTTATTGATAGCCTTGACATAGGACAGAGTAAATGACTGCATCAGCTTAGAAAAACTATCGGTTTTCAGGTAAACCAATAAATGATAGTGGTTCGGCATCAAACAATAAGCGATAATATCGACACCATTCATAATCAGATGGTTTCTTAATTGGCGTAAAAAATAAATATAATTTTCTTGTTGAAAAAATATCAACTGACGGTCATTACCTCGGTTATAAACATGGTAGTAATTACCCGCTTGTAAGATAACTTCACGATGTGGCATATGGCATATCGGTGGGGAGTTAGAAACCGTTGGTGGGGAGTCAGAAACCGGGTTTCTCACCCAAATCTTGGCATCCTCACCAAGATTATCGCAGAAACCCGGTTTCTTGGATTTTGGGTGGGGGTTAGAAACCGGGTTTCTTCCTAAATCTGGGTGGTGATTCCAAGATTGTCGCAGAAACCCGGTTTCTTGGCTGTGACGACAGAGTTCCAGGTACACTGAGGCCTCAGAAACCGGGTTTCTTTCCACAATCTCGGTGATGATGCAGAAATTGTCGCAGAAACCCGGTTTCTCTGCTGTGACGCAGAGTTCCTGGTACATGAAGGCCTCAGAAACCGGGTTTCTTTCCACAATCTCGGTGATGATGCAGAAATTATCGCAGAAACCCGGTTTCTTGGATTTTGGGATCTTGGGTGGGGGTTCAGAAACCGGGTTTCTTCCTAAATCTTGGTGGGGATTCCGAGATTATCGCAGAAACCCGGTTTCTTGGATTTACTAACTACCGCCAATCCGAGCGACATCGCGAGCATTTTCTTCAAAAGCCGCCGTCAGCGCATCATCACCGCTCAAACCCGCAGCGATCGCCCTTTCAATGGCCTGCAACACCCGCTTATAATCCTTCGGCATCACCTTCACAAACACCGGCAACATCGCATCCCAATTTGCCAAAACCTTCGACGCGATCGCACTTCCAGTCAAATCAAAATGAGTCTGAATCAACTCCCGCAAATCGCTAATTTCCTCAACATCCTCCAGTTTTTCCAGCGCCACCATCGACATATTGCAGCGAGTTGCAAAATCACCGGCCTCATCCAAAATGTAAGCAACGCCACCACTCATTCCCGCTGCAAAATTGCGCCCGGTTTCGCCCAAAACTACAACTTTGCCGCCAGTCATGTACTCGCAACCGTGATCGCCGACACCCTCGACTACTGCGTTAACGCCGGAGTTACGCACCCCAAAACGTTCCCCAGCCAGCCCTCGGATGAAAACCTCGCCAGATGTCGCTCCGTAAAGCACTACGTTGCCGACGATCGCGTTTTCCTCTGCGACAAAGGTGGAAGCTAACGACGGGTACAAGATGATTTTGCCGCCGCTGAGGCCTTTGCCCAAATAGTCGTTGGCTTCGCCTTCGAGCTCTAGGGTGACTCCTTTGGGTACGAATGCGCCAAAGCTTTGTCCGGCGCTGCCTTGGAAGTGCAGGTGCACCGTGTCATCGGGCAAGCCTTCCCAGTGGCGTTTGGTGATTTCGTTGCCGAGAATTGTGCCGACAACCCGGTTGATGTTGGTAATTGGGAGTTTGGCGCGGACTGGTTCGCCGTTTTCGATCGCACTTTTGCACAAATCCAGCAGTACACTAAGGTCGATCGACTTTTCCAAACCGTGATCCTGCGACATCTGACAGTAGCGCCCGACATCCGCCCCAACTTCCGGCTGATACAGGATGTTCGAGAAGTCCAAACCCTTAGCCTTCCAGTGTTCTACCGCTTGTTTCGCTTCCAAAACATCGGTGCGCCCGACCATTTCATTCAGCGTGCGGAAGCCCAATTGCGCCATGATTTCGCGGACTTCTTGGGCGATGAATGTCATAAAGTTTACCGTGTGTTCAGGATCTCCCGTAAAGTTTTTCCGCAACAGGGGGTCTTGTGTCGCAACGCCGACAGGGCAAGTGTTCTGATGGCAAACGCGCATCATGATGCAGCCCAATGTCACCAGCGGTGCGGTGGCAAAACCGAATTCCTCTGCACCAAGCAATGCAGCAATTGCTACATCGCGGCCGGTTTTGAGTTGTCCGTCGGTTTCCACGGCGATTCGGCTGCGGAGATTGTTGAGTACCAGGGTTTGGTGAGTTTCGGCCAATCCCAACTCCCAAGGTAATCCGCAGTGTTTGATCGAAGTTTGGGGTGACGCGCCTGTACCGCCGTCGTAGCCTGAGATCAGCACGACATCGGCGTGGGCTTTAGCGACACCTGCCGCGATCGTCCCAACTCCCACTTCCGACACCAATTTGACGCTAATCCGGGCTTCCCGGTTGGCATTTTTCAAGTCATGAATCAATTCTGCCAAATCTTCGATCGAATAAATGTCGTGGTGAGGCGGAGGCGAAATCAAGCCTACGCCGGGAGTTGAGTGCCGGACTTTGGCAATCCACGGGTATACTTTTTTACCGGGTAACTGTCCGCCTTCTCCGGGTTTTGCCCCTTGCGCCATCTTGATTTGGAGTTCCTTCGCTTGGGAAAGGTACAAGCTGGTAACGCCGAAACGCCCGGAAGCAACTTGTTTGATCGCACTGTTTTTCGAGTCACCGCGATCGTTTGTCCAAGTATATCGATCGGGATCTTCGCCACCTTCACCAGTGTTCGATTTGCCACCAATGCGGTTCATCGCGATGGCTAAAGATTCGTGGGCTTCTTGGGAAATCGAACCATAACTCATCGCCCCGGTTTTGAAGCGTTTGATAATAGATTCGATCGGCTCAACTTCCTCAATCGGAATCGATTCCCGCTGCTTGAATTCCAGCAAACCGCGTAGGGTAAAATGCTGTTGACTTTGTTCGTTAACCAGCCCGGAATACTGTTTGAAAAGCGGATAACTTCCCTCGCGCACGGCTTTTTGCAGGGCGTGAATGGTTTGCGGGCTGAACAAGTGGGCTTCCCCTTCCTTGCGCCATTGATATTCGCCACCGACATCGAGGGTGTGTCCGCTGGATGGGCGATCGGGGAATGCGTGGGTATGGCGTAAAATCGCTTCTTGGGCGATGACTTCGAGGTCTACTCCTGCAATTCGCGATGCTGTCCAAGTGAAGTATTTATCGACTACGGATTTGTTTAAGCCGATCGCCTCAAATATCTGTGCACCACGGTAACTTTGAATGGTGGAAATCCCAATTTTCGAGGCAACCTTAGTCACGCCTTTGGTTGCGGCTTTCACGTAGTTTTTGCAAGCTGTCTTAGTATCAACATTTACCAGCAAACCTTCGCGGATCGAATCTGCGATCGTCTCGAAAGCCAAATAGGGATTGATCGCACCGCAACCGTAGCCGATTAAAGTCGCAAAGTGATGCACTTCGCGCGGTTCGCCGGATTCGAGCACCAGTCCCGCCCGCGTGCGCGTTCCTTTGCGGATCAAGTGGTGGTGGAGGCCCGCAACTGCTAGCAGCGCGGGAATCGGGGCATTTTCGGCATCGATTCCCCGATCGCACAAAATCAGAATATTCACGCCAGAGGCGATCGCGCGATCGGCTGCTGCGAAAACATCTTCTAGCGACTGTTCAAGACCTTTTACACCAGTTTTGGGGTCGAACAAAATCGGTATCGTAATCGACTTGAAATTGCCTTGGGAAACGTGTTTGAGTTTAGCCAATTCTTCATTGCTGAGAATAGGTGTTTTCAGCTCAATTAAATGACAGCTTTCTGGTTCCGGTTTCAGCAAATTGCGTTCCGATCCAATTGTCGTTTCCGCAGAAGTGACAATCTCTTCGCGGATCGAATCAATGGGCGGATTCGTAACTTGGGCAAACAGTTGTTGGAAGTATTCATAAAGCAACTTTTGCCTGTTCGATAAAACAGCTAACGGCGTATCCGCGCCCATTGCACCGACAGCTTCCACCCCGTCCCGTGCCATCGGTGCTAACAGCAACCGCAGTTCTTCAAAGGTGTAGCCGAAAGCCATTTGCTGCTGTAATAAAGGCACTGGGTTGGATTCTGCAACTTCCGTAACATCTAGAAGTTTGGCAATTTCTACCATGTGCGTGTCAATCCACTCGCGGTACGGATGTTCCGAAGCGATTTGATGTTTGATTTCATCGTCAGAAATGATGCGGCCTTCTGCGGTATTTACCAGGAACATCCGGCCTGGTTGCAAGCGGCCTTTTGAAAGAATTCGTTCCGGTGCGATCGGCAAAACTCCCGCTTCCGATGCCATAATTACTAAGTCATCCTTGGTAATGCAGTAACGAGAAGGACGCAAACCATTGCGATCGAGCACGGCCCCGATCGATGTACCATCCGTAAAGGCGATCGAAGCAGGCCCATCCCAAGGTTCCATCAAACAGGAATGGTATTCGTAGAAAGCCTTTTTCTCATCACTCATCGACTCGTGGGCTGTCCACGGTTCGGGAATCATCATCATAATGGCATGAGGCAAAGAACGCCCGGCCAAAGTCAGCAATTCCAAAGCATTATCAAAAATAGTTGAGTCGCTACCTTCGACATTGATTAAATTGGGGATTTTCTTTAAATCATCGCCGAATAGTTCCGACTCAAACATCGATTGCCGCGCATTCATCCAATTGATGTTGCCGCGCATGGTGTTAATTTCGCCGTTGTGGGCGATGTAGCGGTAAGGGTGCGATCGTTCCCAACTTGGGAAAGTATTGGTGCTGAAGCGCGAGTGAACTAGGGCTAAAGCGCTTTCCATGTCGGGGTCGTGCAGTTCGGGATAATAATCTCCAACTTGCACGGGCATCAACATTCCCTTGTAGACGATCGTCCGGCATGACAGCGTAGAATTATACCAGTATGGATCTACTTTCTGCCTGCGAATCGCATTGTGGGCGCGTTTGCGGATCACGTATAGTTTGCGCTCAAAAGCCGCCTCGTCCATACCTGGGGTGCGGCTGACAAACACTTGCTGCATAAATGGTTCGCTAGCTTTGGCGGTGTCGCCCAGAGACGAGTTATCTGTGGGGACATCGCGCCAACCGAGCACGGGACATCCTTCTTCGGCGGCGATTTCTGCAAAGATGCGTTTGCCGTTTTCCCGTTGAGTCCGATCGCGCGATGAGTAAATCGCACCAACACCGTACTCGCCGGCGGCTGGAAGTTCGATATTTTCGGCTGCGGCTGCTTTTTTGAGGAATTTGTGGGGCACTTGCATCAAAATGCCCGCGCCGTCTCCGGTATTGGCTTCGCAGCCACAAGCCCCCCGATGGTCGAGATTTAACAGGATTGTCAATGCCTGTTCGACTATTTCGTGGGATTTGTTACCCTTGACGTGTACAATAAATCCGACTCCGCAAGCATCGTGCTCGAACTGCGGATCGTACAGCCCTTGTTTTTGTGGCAGTCCGTTGTTGTTCATTTTGATGTATCTCTCAAAGTGGCGAAAAGATTTTGATCTAGAGTAGAGCGTGGGATGGCGATCGACCTAGTATCCAGGGTAAGCGCACGTTAAATAGTAGCTCAGGATACAGATTAATAAGCCAGATACTGAAGTTAAAGGTGCAATGCTAAAGGTTTGTGAGATTTCCCCGCTTCGAGGCTGACACAAGGTGACACTCTCTGGGTGTTCCCACCTCTTGGTTCCCGTTATGTCTCAAGGATTTGCGCCCGCTGTTGAACTGACCACACAGGAGTGCGGTTCCCTTAGCGGGACTTAAACAAATTTTAAGCCCAAACAAGGCCTAAACTGGCTTTATAAGCGGAGAATACGTCCCAATTTTGGTTCAACGATTTCACAAATCTAAAAGATATGGCTGTCCGAAATGCTTCGAGTGCATCATTAAAAGTGTTTAAAGGTTTGTTTGCCCATTGGCGCCTTAATCCTCCTGTTAAGGTATGCCAGAGAATGAAAGTGTAAGCACAAAACACCATAATGAAATGTCTTTTTAGGCTGATTTCATCTCTGACTTGATATTCATTTAAGCCCAACCAGCCCTTGGCTTCCCGATAGAAAATTTCAACCCAATTTATGAGTGAATAAGTTTTTACTATCCACTCCTTTGTCGCTGTTGATACGTCAACATTACCGATCAAATAATCTATTTCAGTGGCGGTATCGAAAGTTTCTGCATTCATGACGATAGCTATTACTTTCTTACCCGTGCATTTTGATAATTCGACGAATTGAATTGCTACCCATACTGTTCTAGGTCGTTCTAAAGAAAGTTGAATTTTTGTGAAAGCC
>NZ_JAEQCT010000091.1:0-24479 GCF_020738205.1 Microcoleus sp. PH2017_24_DOB_U_A | reverse complement strand
AACAATCGGTTGGGTAAAAACCTACGAAGGATTGCCTCACACTACCTGTAAGTCAATCACTATTTCACGTACCGCCGACAGTTGGTTTATTGCTTTTGCCTACGAACAGGAGCATGAACCAACTGTAAAGCAACACGATGTCGTGGGTGTTGACCTAGGAGTTAAAGAGTTGGCAACCCTTTCGACGGGAGTTGTTTTCCCTAACCCAAAGCATTACAAAACGCATCTCAGTAAGTTGCGTAGACTGTCAAAGGAATTATCGAGAAAGACGAAAGGCTCTAGCAATAGATTTAAGGCGAAACAAAGGTTAGCAAAACATCATGCTAAAGTAGCGAATCTCAGAAAAAATACTCTCCATCAAATTACTACTTACTTAGGCAAAAACCACGCAACGATAGTAGTAGAAGATTTAAATGTTTCTGGGTTACTGTCTAATCACAAGCTAGCTCAAGTCATCGCGGATTGTGGATTCTATGAATTCAAACGTCAACTGGAATACAAAGCTAAAAAGTTTGGCTGTGAAGTAATCATTGCTGATCGCTGGTTTCCTTCGAGTAAAACTTGTTCAAACTGCGGACATATTCAAGATATGCCACGGGCAGAAAGGACTTACAACTGTGGAAATTGCGGTCATTCGATGGACAGGGATTTGAACGCAGCAATTAATTTATCGCGCTTGGCTTTCATCGTGAAAGCTTACCGAGGGATAACCGCTCCCATGCTCCCGATGAACTAAGAAGCAAATGTCTAGACTTGTCTAGGATTTGTATAGCAGCAAGTCTATTATTTAAAATTCAACCACAGGCGAGGTGTTTGGGCCCTTACCTAAGGCTTTGCCCAATTGTTATACCATTTTCACAAAATAATGCAACTCTAGGGAAGCTCCAAACCGTTATGTAATAAGCTATTCCCAATCGAAAATCAAAAATCGAAAATGGTATTACCCGTCCTCCGATCACCTGCAATTAACTATGCCCTTTTATCACCCGCCCTTTTACTCCTCAGCCTTAGAACAAGCGATCGACCGCTACCCCCTAACTGCCGGGCCAGAAACTTCCTTAGCAGTGGCGATCGCCCTGATGAGTCAGTTGCAAAACAGTTGTCCCCTAGTCAAAGGGCCTTTACCCTCAGACAAGGGGGCGATGACCGAATCATCACCGCCGGACAAGGTGCGGGCCCGCTGCGTCCTCGTCGTGCAGAACCAGCAGACTATCACCACAGGCAACTTATCCGAAAACCCCAGTCGCGGGCTGTTAATCGGCATATTAACCCCCGCCGACTTAGTGAGGCTGATTGCTTCTGGCAAAATAAACAGCCTGCAAAAAGTAGCCCTCCACAAAATACCAATTGCCGAAGTCATGTCCCCCGTGTCGGTTTCCCTCACAGAATCCGACGATCAAGACGTGTTTACCGCTTTATCGTTATTTCGCCAGCACCGAATTCGCTATTTGCCTATTGTCAATCAATTCCGGCACTTGGTAGGAGTGCTGACGCGGGAAAGAATTCGCCAAGTATTGCAACCTTCCAACATTCTCAAATTGCGGCGGGTAGCAGAATTGATGACTACGCCAATTACAGCGCCCCACACCGCCTCGCTGCTGAGCATCAGCGAACTGATGTCCGAGCATCAAGTCAGTTGCGTAGTCATTACCAAAAACAAAGAATTAACAATGGAGAAGCCCAAAGAGGACTCTACCTCCGTTTTTCACTATTCCTTTCACCAACCTTTGGGAATTGTTACCGAATACGACATCGTGCAAGCACAGTATCTCGAACTAAATTTCGAGCAAACTCCAGCTCAAAAAGTCATGAGAACTCCCCTGCAATTTCTGGAACCTTCCGATTCCCTGTGGACGGCGCACAAACAAATGCAGCAGCAACAAGTGCAGCGGTTGGTCGTGTGCGGCGGGCGCGGAGAACTGCTGGGAATTATTACTCAAACCAGCTTGCTCAGAGTTCTCGATCCGACCGAAATGTACCGAGTTGTCAAACAGTTGCAGCAGTCGGTTTATCAACTGCAATCGGAAAAATTGGAACTGCTGCAAAGCCGCAATGCTAAATTGGAACAGCAGGTGCGCGAACGGACTGCCAAACTCCACGAACAGGTGCAGCGCGATCGGCTGTTAACTCAAATTTCCTTCCGGATTCACCAATCCTTAAACCTCGAAGAAATTCTCAACGCCAGCGTCGATGAAGTCCGGCAAGTTTTGCAAGCCGACAGAGTAGCGATCGTGCGTTGGGAGTCGAGCAATTTTGGCATTTTTGTGGCAGAATCCGTTGCCCCCAAGTGGTCTTCTATCTTGGGAGAAATCATGCCAGACAATATTTGGCAGGAAGCTGCATTTGCGATCGAACAGGAGATCTATGCCGTCTCAGACATCGACAAAGCTAGTTTGAGTGCCGAAAAATATGCGCGGTTGCAGCAAGCGCAAATCAAATCTTATTTAATTGTACCAATTTTGCAAGACGGCAATTTGTGGGGGATGATGTGGGTTCATCAGTGTTCCAAATCCCGGAAGTGGCAGGCTTCGGAATTGGATTTGCTGCTGCAACTGGCAACTCAAATCGCGATCGCCATTCAGCAAGCCCAACTCTACCAGCAAGTACAAAATCTCAATGCCGACCTCGAACGCCAAGTCCAAGAACGCACCACCCAATTGCAACAAAAAGTGCAGGAACTCCAGCATTTAAACGTTCTAAAAGATGAATTTCTCAGCACGGTTTCTCACGAATTGCGGACGCCTTTATCTAATATGAAAATGGCTATTCATATGCTGAGAATTTCTCCCACCCCAGACCGACGCCAGATTTATTTAGAAATTTTAGAAACAGAATGTACTAGAGAAACCGATTTGATTAATGCTTTGCTCGATTTGCAGCGGCTCGAAGCAGCAACTTGTCCGATTGACCTCGAACCAGTAAACTTAGATGTGTGGCTGCCTACGATTATCGACCCGTTTTACACGCGAGCCCAGAACCGCCACCAGCATTTGCGAGTAGAGTGCGATCGCCACCTCCCCACGATCAGTTCCAACCGCGCTAGTTTGGGACGGATTTTAGCAGAACTCCTCAACAATGCCTGCAAGTATACTGCCAATGAGGGCGAAATCTCTTTGAAAGTTGAGTGCAAAAAGGGAGACGGGGAAAAAGCAGAAAGCGGGAAAAATTCCGCACAAGCAAGTGTTAGGGCTTCGGAAATTCAATTTACATTCAGCAATCAATCTTCCATTGCGATCGAAGAATTGCCTCGAATTTTCGATAAATTTTATCGAGTTCCCAATGCCGATCCCTGGAAACAAGGAGGTACAGGTTTGGGTTTAGCTTTGGTTCAAAAACTTGTGGAACAGTTACAGGGAAAAATTGAGGTTGAAAGCAGCAAGGGCTGGACTAATTTTACTGTCACATTTCCCACCAAGCCAGATGCGAATTAGTCCGCTACCAGCCGATTTTAGATTTGAGATTGACTTGCAGCGCAGAGAATCTGGGAACTTGAACAGGAGTGTAAAATTTTGGGGTGGGTCATCTTTTTTACTCTTATACCAACGGTCAACTGTCAACGGTCAACTGTCAACTGTCAACTGTCAACTGTCAACTGTCAACTGTCAACTGTCAACTGTCAACTGTCAACTGAATCTCATTCTTTTTTGGGAGCTAGTTTGTGGATGCCTGACGGTACTGGTGCCAAATTCAAATATTCATGTTTATCTTCCACAAGTGATGATGATTTAGATATTTGATACTTCTTGCCTTTGGTAGGATTATTAGCCACGGTGCCCAAGCAGGGTATGCCAAAATTTTCTAATTGACTGAAAACTGTTTTGACTACAGAAGACTTCACCTGGCGAACTGATACAACCATCAGTATTCCATCTGTGCGCGCTGCTAAAAAATTCGTATCTTTACTGTCAACCAGCGGTGGCGTATCATAGATAACTAAGTCAAATGTTGCGTGCAGTTCTTCCATTAAATACTGCATTTGAGATGAGGCAAGCCGTCTGGCAGTACCGGGGACAGGAATACCGGCTGTTAATACAAACAGATTATCTGCTAGGTGCGATCGCTGGATAATTTCATCCGGTTCATTTTTATTTTCGAGCAAGTTGCTCAATCCATTGACATTAGGCAGTTCCAACAGCCTATGCAGGCTGGGTGAATGCAAGTTCGCGTCTACCAACAGCACTCGCTGACCCGCCAGCGCTGCCACGTGGGCTAGATTTAAAGCAACGGTAGATTTGCCTTCGCCAACTGTAGCCGAACCAACTACCAAAGAGCTAATCGTTCGATTTGAAGAAAGAAAGCGGATATTAGTATAAAGAGAGTCAAAAGCTTCTATAAATTCCGAAGCATTTTTATGATTCCCCTGTTTGCCTTCAAGATAAGCATAGGCATTAGCAATAGAAGGCGGAATTTTTTTAGCATTTTTGTCACGAGGAATTACTCCCAATAAAGGCGCATCAAACGCATCTTTAATGTCATCAGCACAGTAGAAAACATTGCGGATTTTTTCAATAAGAATAGCCGCTCCCAGACCGAACACGAGTCCTCCAAAAATTCCCATCACAAAGTTGTTTGTACTTTTCGATGCAACTGGAATAAATTTGCCTGATTTGATATCTTTGGGTATCTGGGGTTGAGAAATAATTTCCCAAGGTATTTGGCTTTGGGCTGCTTGGACGCGCAGAGTTTCCCGCTGAGTTAAAAGTTGCTGGCGGCTGGTGGAGGCTATGTCTAATTGCTGTTGCAGTTCGTTGTAGCGACGAGCTACAATCGGAAAATCTCTTAATTTTCGGGTCAACTCTTCTTTACTTTGGGCGATCGCCTGACTGCGAGCTTCTAAGACTTGAACTTGGTTCGCAGTATCCACCAATTGTTTGATCAAGCCTATGCGAATCGAGTTTTGAAAATTCTGAACTTTAGAATTGGCTTGAGAGCCTACCAAATTTTGCCCCAAAATGCGATCGGTTTGCTTGTTGAGCAAAGCTACTAAATTTGCCCGCTTGCGCTCTAAAGCTTCTACTATAGGGTTAGCAGATTTAAAACGAGCTGTTTCTACAGCAATCTGACCTTCTACTTCCTTAACCTTGGTCAGCAACTCTTTATATTGAGGTTCTTCACTTAAAGCTGAAGCCGCAATAGCTTCATTTGGTGTAAAATCTAATTGTTTTTGCAAGTTAGCGTACAGCATTCTCTGTTCCTGGAGTAGCCTTTGAGTTTCTAACTCTAAAGTTTCCATAGCGCGAACTTGCACGATCAATTGCGCGCCTTGTTCTTTAGGATCGGTAATTTTTTGCTGCTGCTGTATCATCTGTAACTCAGACTTCAGGTCATTTACGCGCTTGTTGAGTGCCGGAAGCTGGTTTTCAATAAAATTAACACCTTGACCAATGCGAGTCTTGCGTTCGTCAAGGCTGTACTTTAAATATTTCTTTTTAGTTTCTTCTAAAACGAACTGAACTAAGTCAGGCTCTTGCCCGAGGAAACGAACTTCCAAAATTTTAGTTTGCGTCAACTCATTTTCTCCGAGGCGCAACACGAGTAATCCTTTTTTAAGAAGTTCCTCGGTCATTTTTGGATATTTTTGTTGGACTTGTTTGGTAATAGCCGACAGCATCTGAGGACTCTGGAGAATTTGAAGCTGAGTTGGATAGTCCAAACTAAAAAATTCTCGATTAGGCACTCCACCCCCCTCACCGCGATTGGCGAGGGCAGATGCGTCGGTAAGTCTTGCCTCCGTTGTCACGGGTTCCACCAGTATCCGAAAATCGCCTTGATATGTTTTCTTGCCTCCCTTGACCTTATAATAAACTGCACCGCCTGCTAGGGCTACAATCGCAATGATGACTAGGGCTTGTCGTTGAAAAGTCCTGAACAAGGGCTTTAGATTCAATCCTTTCTGGGGTGCCCCGCTTAACTCTTCTCCCTCGTCAACGGGAAATTGCTGCACCTGTCTGCTCTGGTTGCTAATTGGTACGATATGAGCGTCATGTTCTTTTTCCATGTTGACCTCTTTCATATTGTTTTGGTAAAATCAGCTTGGTTCTGCGAGCCTTCTGGTTGATACTTTCACCCTTGACTTCAGGATATCACAGGAGATTCTGGGTTGGTTGGTTCTATTTCCTGCCAATAGTTCTCACTACTTTCACATAATATACAAAAATAACTAAATTCATATCTTGTGCCGGCTGCAAATGTTGTTTTACTAACTCAAGAGAGAGTTGTCTCCGACTGTATTTCTGGCGGCTGTGTTCTGCTTGTATTCCTGGTTTATCGGCGACTCTACCAAGTTTTTCTGGTATCCCTGACCTTCACCGCAGCTCGCGCCATAACTTTACCAAAATTTTACAATTTTACGCCACACGCGGGGGGCCGATCGCCCTGGTATTGCCTTGTCATCTCTGCCATTTTTGAGATCGCCACCAATAGCAGCACTACCTGTTAACTTACCCACGAACCGATCGGCTAAAAAGTTTTGCATTTTATACGTAGATATAATTAACACCATTGGGCCGATTTGTGGAACGACAACTAATCCAATCAATTTCCGACAAAAATCTGTCTTTATCTTTTAATTGTCAACTTTTTTAAGATCTGGATTGCTTTTTAAGTTTATATAATTAAACTGCGCTAACATTATATCACCCACGGATCTATATAATGGGCAAACGACATAAAAATTAATATTTTGTTAATACAAAGTCGATCGACATTTGGAAAAACTCAAGGCTTCTGGGTTTTGCTACCGGGCGGATGGCGCTGGGCGATGTGATGTTTTGTCGCTGAAACATGGGGTTTCTGGGCTTTTCCACTCTTGCTAAAACCATCGCTATGATTCGCCATCCTACTATGAGAGCTATATCAATATTAGCCGGAAACCCGCAACGGGGTGTTTTTTGGGATTAACCGATGAAAGAGGTTTATAACACGTTCTTCATTCAGTTGACAGTTGACTTGGGACAGCACTTGACAAAGGAAGGAAGAGGATTGGATTAATGAATAGTCGGATTTTAATTTCTCCATACAAGGGTTCCGGCTTTCAACCAATTCTTTCGGGTAAGAGGATACAAATAGTTGGCAAGCAATCCGATAATTGTTCTGGAATCTCAGCCGTATGAGCTTTTGACAAGTGTTATTTTGTGATACTCATTAGACTTGGATTGCATAAATATTCCCTTGATACAACAACCGCTCATTAACGCTGATTAGAGAGCGCACAAATGCAATTAAAGTCTATTGAATATTACAGATTATGTGCTTTCTTTTCTCGAAGTTTCAACAAAATCTCTGCGTGAACTTCGCGGGTAATCGGATAGAAATATGTAAGAATCATGCCGCAGATTAAAGCAATTGTGGGCAGTGGCCCGATCGCAACTCGAATCGCGAACAGGGCAGAATCGGGCTGTACAGGCGCAGCCTGTCCCTGAACAGTAGCGAGAAATCCAGCTTGTTCTAATGCTTGACCTACCAACCACAAGCCGATCGCCAAACCAATTTTTTGCAGCAACACCATAAACGAATAGAACACGCCTTCGCGTCTTTCGCCTGTTTGGAGTTCGTCGAGTTCAATCACATCCGGTATCATCGACCAAGGTACAAGATAAGCAGTAGAAACTCCCACACCAGCCATAACTGCTAACAGGTACATCTGGACGACTTGTCCGGGTTGTAGGAAAAACAGTCCGGCTTGGGCGATAATCCACAAACTCATGCCCATAAAATAAACAGCTTTTTTGCCATAGCGTTCGCTAACTCTACTCCAAACAAATAACATGGCGAGTGCGGTGCCTTGAACTGCGATCGCAGTTTGGGTAAAAGTTGCTGGCGGCAGATTCATCCAGTTGATGACAAAGTAAGGCAAAATCGAAGCAGTTAATTGCACTCCCAGCCAAGAACAGAGATAAATTCCAATTACGTACAAAAAAGGGCGATTGTTAAATGCAATCCGCAACTGTTCTCCTATCGGCAAAGAGGTTGAATTGTCTTCTACGGGATTGTCTTGCAATTGAGAGAGGACGTGTTTTCGGGTTCCGAAAAAGCACCAGTACAAAGGCAATACTGAAATTACTGTACAGATGGCGCCTAATATTAAGTATTTTTGGGTGTCATCTTTAACTAAGGCAAAGATAATTTGCGCGATAATTAATGACAAAATGCTGCCGCCGATCGAGAAAGTAAACCGGAAACTGTTAAGGCTAGTGCGTTCGTTGTAGTCTTGGGTTAATTCTGGGGTGAGGGCGGTGTAAGGCAGGTTGACGGCGGTGTAGGCTGTGTTAAACAATATGCCGATCGCCACATAGTACCAAAACAATATCGTAGGATCTTTGCTGGGAACAATCCACTGCAAAAAGAAGAAGATGCCGAAAGGAATTGCGCCGTAAACCATCCAAGGATAGCGGCGGCCCCAGGGGTGAGAGGTGCGATCGCTCAAAACCCCCACAATTGGGTCATTTACAGCATCCCAAACCTTGCCAATTAGCAAAATGTTACTAGCAGTCCCCGCAGCCAAGCCAGCCACGTTGGTAAAGAAAAACAGCAGGAAAAACACCAGAACATTCGCAGTAATTGCGGGGCCAAGGTCTCCCGCACCGTATGCTAACTTTGTGGAGAAACTGAGTTTTTTGGTTTCTGGGTTGTCGGCGGCCCTTTCAGGGGGGGAAGTGTTGGTCATAAACTTTTGTTTCGGGATTTTTGGGCGATGATTTCGGGATTTTTGGGCGATCGCAGTCTTTCCAATAGGAGTATAACTCGCGTTAAGCTGTAATACTAAGTTTTTTTTTGCGATCGGGACTTTTCTGAAGATTTCGTAATTGGTAATTGGTAATTGGTAATTGAATAGTAGAGGCAGGTTTTACCAACAATCTTTAATTCCCACCAACAATCGAACTAAACCCGCCCGCACCAAGCGACAGAAATTCGATCGCACATTTGAATGATTTGTGATTGGCAATTGAGAATTTGCCATTGATAATTGGACTTATGCACCTATAGCAATCCTTGAGTCCTGGACGCAACTGGAACTTTTATGGAACTATTTTTTGGGTCACTTGTTGCGTTTGAGCGCTTAAATATAAGAGCGCCCAAGCGCAACTACGTACCTTGATTTAATGTGACAGTGGCATCTAGGAATGACCTGGTTGAAAGTAATAAGTTGAAATCTTTGAATGTTGTGAATTATTCAATTGAAAATTCTAAATCTAAAATTACTAGGTTAGCAATCTAGATTTGACGGTAATGGCTCCCACACACCATAAAATAGCGTTAACCATCTCCGAACGCTGGATGTCCTCTTCAGCTAAAAAACTGGCAAACTCTTCATCAATATTCAGGTGGTCTGCAAAAGCATAAAGCACGCGTTTGTAATTTGTGGGCATGGGTGTTAATGTGACTTTTACTAAATTTAACAGCGCGTTCAAACAGTTAAGCATAATCCCTGATTCGTCAATATCTTCTGCATCGAGCAAGTACAGGGTTTCTGCAATGTCGCAAATAGCGTCTATTTGTGTGGGTGGTGTTCCCAGTTCGCTGACATCGATATCGCACAGTTTGAGAGCATTAATCGCTAGTTGTGGACGGGTAAAAAATACAAGTTGACCGCCAGCTACTAAAGGCGGTTCTTCTTCTCCACAGACAATGAGAGTATACAGATTAGGTACTTCGGTGTCGGGGTCGATGCGGAAACCTAACAGCCGCAGCAATTTTTCTTGATTGGGGTTGGCTGTTTGCAGTTTGGTTGCGAAAAGTTTTGATTGTGACATGATTTTTTAATTGCGATAAAATTAATGCTATTAAACCAGATTTCTAGGCAAAATCCGGGCTTGAGTGAGACACCTACAAATAAACTGGGTTCAAGAAGCCAGAGTGCACAAGTTGTGTGCTACAAATTTTGTTGGATGATGTCGCAGCATTCAGCGACGGTTGCTCTTTTTTCCATGGCTGCGACTAGGGCTTGGTAAGCGGATTGATGGCTTTCGATTAGGGTTTTTGCTCGCAGCGAGCCCCAGTTTTGTTTGAGTTGAATTTCGGAAACGGGACGGCGTAGTTGTGTTAAAATTGCGCTGATTTTTGTACGGTCTTCTGCTCCTCCTATGGCGTTGCCGTAAACAACTTTTTCGGCGACTATTCCGGCCATCCAGACGGTGCAGTATTGGTCTAAAAGTTGGACGGAAAGAGTGCCGTTTTCGAGTTGAGATGCTAGTTGTTGGTCTGCAAATCGGACGCCGCCTTGGGCTGTTTGACCTTGTTTGAATGCTTCAAGAGCGTTGAGGGCGTAGCTGGTTACGGGAATTCCCAACAGGTGGGCGACGAGGAAGTGTCCGGCTTCGTGGTGGAGGATACGATCGCGCTTTTCTTTAGAACTTCCCCCCAGCAAATCTACTAATATTGTACCGCCTTGACCTTGCCACTGGAAACTGTCGAGGGTGGCTAGCCCCAACAGGCAAAAGGTGGCGATCGCAGGTACGGCCTCTGGTAGGTTGAATAGGGGGCCCAATATTATCGAAACGGTGATGGCGAAGATAGAAATAGCGATAATATTCAAAGAAGTGTCTTTCATTATTGGGAATTGGTAATGGGGAATTGGTAATGGGGAATTGGTAATGGGGAATTGGTTATTTGTGATTAGACCAACAACTAGCAACTAACAACTGACTACGGACTAATGTTTAGTTTCGTAGTGTATATCGCACATTTGACCAAAATCTACACAAGCCAGATCGCGAGGGCCCGCGCGATCTGGCCCGGACGTTAGCTTAAAATGCCATCTTCCAGTTTGACTGAAAATTGTCGATCCCAAGCCGCCTACATTAAAAAGATATTAAAATAAATCAAAGTCAAGTAAAAGTGTTAGTGGAATCCTTCATGTCAGTTTTGGCAGCGATCGCAGTTTTAGGTATCTTGATTGTCGTTCACGAACTCGGCCACTTCCTGGCGGCGAGACTTCAACACATTCACGTCAACCGCTTCTCCATCGGTTTCGGGCCCATTTTGTGGAAGTACCAAGGCCCGGAAACTGAATATGCCCTCCGCGCCTTTCCCCTGGGAGGTTTCGTGGGTTTCCCGGATGACGATCCAGACAGCACTATTCCCCCCAATGACCCGAATTTGCTGCGGAACCGCCCTGTGATCGATCGGGCGATCGTCATTAGTGCAGGAGTAATTGCCAACTTAATTTTTGCTTACTTCCTGCTGGTGGTGCAATTAACCACGGTTGGCGCTGCATCTATGAACTACCTACCGGGAGTTAAAGTCCCGGAAGTCGCTGCGGAAGTTAGTTCGGCGGCCTTCCAAGCGGGAATTCGATCGGGCGACATTGTTCTGTCCGTTGATGGCAAGGAATTGGGCGCGAACCGCGAATCAATCAAATCTTTAGTCTCAGCCATCCAAGATCATCCCAATCAACCCCTGGCCCTAGAAATTCAGCGCGAAGAACAAAAATTTGTGGTGACAGTTACTCCCGAATTGTCCCCCGACGGTAAAGGTAAGATTGGCGTGCAGCTAACTTCTAACGGTACCGTCGTGCGGGAACGGGCAGGAATTGTAGAGGCATTTAGCAAGGCTGCAACTGAGTTTGAGCGAATTGTAGTGCTGACGTTTCAAGGTTTCGGGCAGTTACTTAGCAATTTCAGTCAGACTGCTGAAAAGTTGTCCGGGCCTGTGGCAATTGTAGCCATTGGTGCAGGAATTGCGCGATCGGATGCTGCGAATTTGTTTCAGTTTGCGGTATTAATTAGTATAAATTTGGCTGTGATTAATATCTTGCCTTTGCCTGCTTTAGATGGCGGTCAACTAGCTTTTCTGTTAATAGAAGGACTGCGGGGCAAGCCTCTGCCAAACCGCATTCAAGAAAATGTGATGCAGACTGGTTTGGTGCTGTTGTTGGGTTTGGGAATTTTCTTGATTGTTCGCGATACTGCTAATTTGGCAGGCTTTGATTTGATGCGAACTCTCCGACAACAGTAGTCAGTTGGTAGTTGTCAATTGGCAGTTGACAGTTGACAGTTGACAGTTGTTCGTTGTCAGCAGTCATAGTGCTGTCCCCGCTCGCGAACAGCAGTCAGCAGCCATTAGTTATTACATAGCTGATGACTGCTGACTAATATACAGCCTTTCTCAAAAAAGTGAGGTATGCCCGCTAATCTTATGCCCTATGCCCCATGCCCTATGCCCCATGCCCATGCGTACCTCATCTTTCTGAGAAAGGCTATAAATTAACCAGTAAAATTGGAGAAATAGCAATGGTCACACAACTGCAATCTCCCGAAAAAGCAAAGATTATCTATCCAGATGATAACGGCGAACCAATGTCAGATAATACCGAACAGTTTAGATTGATCGTGTGGATCAAAGAAAATTTAGAACTGTTATTTGCCAGCATGGCTGATGTTTTTGTAGCGGGAAACTTACTGTGGTATCCAGTAGAAGGAAATAACAAGATTTCTCAAGCGCCAGATGCGATGGTAGTCTTCGGAAGACCGAAAGGTTATCGAGGCTCCTACCAACAATGGCATGAAGAGAACATTGTGCCGCAAGTGGCGTTTGAAATTTGGTCGCCGGGAAATCGGCTGACTCCGATGCTCCAAAAACTGAGATTTTACGAACAGTACGGCGTAGAAGAATATTATCTGTACGATCCGGCGAATGTGGATTTAACTATATGGCAGCGCCGAGAAGAACGGTTAGAACCAATCGAAGAAGTAAACGGCTGGGTAAGTCCAAGAATGGGAGTGCGGTTTCAACTATCAGAAACTGAACTACAAATATTCAGCCCTGATGGAACACCGTTTGTGAGTTTTGTGGAACTCGCTCAACTTCGAGAACAAGCAGAATTAAGGGCCGAACAAGAACGGCAAAGGGCTGAACAAGAACGGCAAAGGGCCGAACAAGAACGGCAAAGGGCCGAACAGGCAGAAGTTTTGCTGGAGCAAGAACGATCGCGCTCGCAAGCTTTAGAAGCTCGGCTCCGAGACATGGGAATTGACCTCAATCAGTTGTAAATGACTAAGATTAAATTGGGAGTATCTCAGTTTTGATTTTATAGTGCTGTCCCCGCTCGCGATCGCGACTCGCGAGCGGGGACAGCACTGTATAATTCCGATGTCACCGGCAAGAATATAACTAATGACTGATGACTGATGACCAATGACTGATGACCAATGACTGATGACTAAAAAGTTAAGTTTAAAACAAAAATCGCTCGAAATTCTGATTCGCCTCAAACGGCTGTATCCAGAAGCCCCTTGCACTCTCAACTACGAAACTCCCGTGCAGTTGATGGTGGCGACGATTCTGGCGGCTCAGTGTACGGATGAGCGCGTAAATCTGGTAACGCCGGCTTTGTTTGAGCGTTTCCCGGATGCGGAGGCTTTGGCAAATGCTGATTTGGATGAATTGGAGCGTCTGGTGCGATCGACTGGTTTTTACCGGAATAAGTCTAAAAATATTAAAGCTGCTTGTTGGGCGATCGTCAATAAATTCAACAATCAAGTGCCGCAGCAAATGGAACTGCTGCTAGAATTGCCCGGAGTTGCCCGCAAAACCGCTAATGTCGTCCTCGCCCACGCTTTTGATATTCATCAGGGCGTGACGGTAGACACTCACGTCAAGCGTTT
Source organism: Microcoleus sp. PH2017_24_DOB_U_A (assembly GCF_020738205.1). Taxonomy (NCBI): domain Bacteria; kingdom Bacillati; phylum Cyanobacteriota; class Cyanophyceae; order Oscillatoriales; family Microcoleaceae; genus Microcoleus; species Microcoleus sp. PH2017_24_DOB_U_A. Next base: position 10,875 of record NZ_JAEQCT010000091.1, on the reverse strand, counting down.
GAGTCAGCGGTTGGGATTGACTGAACACGCCGATCCAATTCGGATCGAGCGGGATTTGATGCTATTGTTGCCGCAGCCGGATTGGGAAAATTGGTCAATTCGGTTGGTGTATCACGGTCGAGCAGTTTGTAATGCGAGAAAGCCGATTTGCCATATTTGTGAACTTGCAGATTTGTGCCCTTCTGCTAATAGTTAGATGTTTTATTAATTTCAGGGACAGGCAAGATTCCTGTCCCACAAAACAACAGAAATGATTGTGAAATAGTCATCTTGCCTGTTGCAAAACAACAGAAATAATTGTGGAACAGGCATCTTGCCTGTTGCAAAAAAGCTTAAATAATTGTGGAAAAGGCATCTTACCTGTTGCAAAAATCTTGTCAACAAAAAAAGTAATTAAAATAAAAATGATCTAAAACCACCAAAATATAGTAAAATAGTAGATTGTGATTTATCTAAGGATATCAACAGATTATGGCTAAAAAGAGCATGGTCGAGCGCGAGAAAAAGCGCCAAAGACTCGTAGACAAGTACGCTGACAAGCGCGAAGACCTGAAAGATCAGTTCGACCAAGCAGCGAACCAGATGGACAAAATGGCGATTCACCGCCAACTGCAACAGCTACCCCGCGGCAGTTCGCGGACTCGCTTGCGGAACCGCTGCTGGGCTACAGGTCGCCCCAGGGGTTACTACCGCGATTTCGGACTGTCTCGGAACATGATGCGAGAAATGGCTCACGAAGGTCTTTTGCCCGGTGTTGTGAAGTCTAGCTGGTAGAAGTCAGTTGACAGTTGACAGTTGACAGTTGACAGTTAATATTTGTTAGTTGTCATTAGTCTGAAGGAAGAAGGAAAAAGGAAGAAGGAAGAAGGAAAAAAACTTATAAATAATCTGCAAGATTATGTTTGGGGTTTATTTTTGTTTCAGATTTCAGCTCAAACTTCCTTCTTGCTTTGTCCTTCTTGCTTCTTCCTACTTCTTCCTTTAGACATCCGTTACATCGGTTACAAAATCCGTTGCCGAACCTTCTTGCTTCATTGGCCGCAGCATTTATCGATACCGAGACTTTCGAGTAATAAGTCGCTGACGGCATTGGCGATCGCAAATTCGCCGTAAAAGCTTTTAGAAAAATCATAGGCCTGCATTTCGGTGACGATCGCAATTACGAGGCTGCCCAAATCGTTTTCGCCTTCCATGCGCTGGCGGAGGTAGATTTGGGCTGCTCTTTTAGCTATTTGCTGGTTGGCTGCTTCTGGGATAAACTCGGAGTCTAGCCATGCCAGCAGCGTTTCTTGGAGCCATTGGCCTTCTTGCTCGGGGTTTTGGGCGGGCGGCAAGGTAATAGGTTGGATGGTTTCAGACATGATTATTCGTAATTGCTAATGTTGACTTTGAAAAGTTAGCGGCAAACATGACAACTGATAAATTTATGCAATATGATATACCGTCAATTATACAGGGATACGCGCAAGGCTACTTCTTGATGGCGAATGACGGCGAGGAGAGTTTGGGGTGGTATTCGAGCCGCCAGCGGGCGCTGATACCCCTGGATGAGAGATTTACCTATCCGCGATCGCTCCGCCGGGCATTGAATCAAGAACGGTTTTCGGTGGCTGTAAACCGCGATTTTGGGGCGGTGGTTGAGGGTTGTGCCGATCGAGAAACGACGTGGATTTCTAAGGAACTCAAGCAGATTTACTGGGGATTGTATGAGGCTGGTTGGGCGTACAGCTTCGAGACTTGGTGCGGCGACGAATTGGCGGGCGGTATTTTGGGATTGTCTATAGGTGGCGCGTTTATCGGGGAATCGATGTTTTACCGGATTCCCGAGGGTTCTAAGGTGGCGATGGTGAAGTTGGTGGAGAGATTGCGCGATCGATCTTATCTACTATTCGACGCTCAAATGAACAATCCCCACTTGGAAAGATTCGGAGCTTATACTGTTAAGGAAAAACTCTATAACACGATTTTACAACAAGCCTTAAAGCGCCGCTGCTCCCTCTTTTGAATCTTCTATCTTGAGGAACTTAGGCTTTGGCTAATTCCTCACCCGATATCCCTGCTTCCAACAATAGTATAATTAAGCTGAGATACTTCTCGGAGACAACCACAATGCAAGTCACAACCGAAGAAATTATTTATCCATCCAGCGACGGTCAACCAATGGCAGAAAGTACAATTCAATACAAATTAATTGTCACAATCAAAGAAGGTTGCGAATCGCTGTTTGAAGATGACCCCAACGTGTTTGTAGCAGCAGATTTACTCTGGTATCCGGTTGAAGGTAGACCAGATATTTCTCAAGCACCAGATACGATGGTGATATTTGGCCGACCAAAAGGCGATCGACTTTCCTACATACAATCTCGCGAAGACAATATTGCTCCCCAAGTCGTCTTTGAGATTCGCTCCCACAACGACAGCCAAACTAAAATGAATAAAAAATTTTCATTTTACCAGCGTTATGGAGTTGACGAGTATTACGTTTACGATCCGCAAACAAATGAGCTGGAAGGTTGGCAAAGACTTGAAGGAATCTTAGAACCAATTGAACCAATGGAGGGATGGACAAGTCCCAGACTGGGAGTGCGATTTGAGTTGCCAGAAGAAGGTTTGGAAATCTATCGCCCTGATGGAGAAAGATTTCTTTCCTATTCCGAAATAAATGCACAGCGGCTATTAGAGCGACGGCGCGCAGAACAAGAATTTCAGCGTGCAGAACAAGAATTTCAGCGTGCAGAACAAGAATTTCAGCGTGCCGAACAAGAAGCTCTCAAGGCTCAACAAGCAGCTCAAAGGTCTCAACTTTTAGCTGCAAAACTGCGGGAATTGAACATCGATCCTGATAGCATCTAAGCAGGAATAAATGCTAAGAAAGCAGATTTATCAAATAAATCTGCTTTCTGGCAATTGCAGTTATTTATGCTTTTAGGACTTACGCATTTATGACCAAAGAAACCGGGTTTTTTGCGGTTTTATCGACTGTAACGAACTATTTTCGTAAAAACCCGGTTTCTGAACACCCATTTCCGACCCAAGAAACCGGGTTTTTTGGGGTTTTATCGACTGTAACCAAGTATTCTCGTAAAAACCCGGTTTCTGACCACCCGTACATAAGTCTGATTCTTTTAACCTAGAAATCGCCCCCAACTCAAAATTCATATACTACAATATATAATACAGATATTAGAGCCAAAATCCTTGGGGGTGCAAAAGAATCCTAATCGCGGCCCCATGAATGTGCAAAAATACTGAAGCCAACTTTATTAAACTCTGCACGGAGCAATTACTGTGGACTCCAGATACAACCCCCAATCCATAGAAGAAAAATGGCAACAGACATGGGCTGAGCAAAACTTAGACCAAATGCCAGAAGATACCGAAAAGCCTAAATTTTATGCCTTATCCATGTTTCCCTACCCGTCGGGAAGCCTGCACATGGGGCACGTCCGCAACTACACAATCATCGATGTAATTGCCAGACTCAAGCGGATGCAAGGCTATCGCGTACTCAATCCCATGGGATGGGACGCTTTTGGTTTGCCGGCAGAAAATGCGGCCATCGAGCGCGGAATTCCCCCCGCAGAATGGACATATCAAAACATTTCCCAGATGAAAGGCTTGTTTCGCCGCCTGGGTATTTCTTTCGACTGGACAAAAGAAGTTACAACCTGTTCTCCCGATTATTATCGGTGGACTCAGTGGCTGTTTTTGCAATTTTTAGAAGCAGGATTAGCATATCAGAAAGAAGCCGCAGTTAATTGGGATCCGATCGACCAAACCGTCTTAGCCAACGAACAAGTAGACAACGAAGGTCGTTCCTGGCGTTCCGGTGCCAAAGTCGAGCGCAAATTATTACGGCAATGGTTCCTCAAAATTACCGATTACGCCGAACAGTTATTAAACGACTTAGATAAATTGCCAGATTGGCCCGAAAGAGTCAAATTAATGCAAGCCAACTGGATTGGTAAATCTGTCGGCGCTTACTTAGAATTTCCCATTGTCGGCATGGATGAAAAAGTCGCCGTTTTTACCACTCGTCCCGATACAATTTATGGCGTGAGTTATGTTGTTTTAGCGCCGGAACATCCGTTAACTCAGCTAGTGACCACGGCAGACCAAAAAGCCGCTGTTGATACGTTCATCAAAGAAGTTGCATTGCAAAGTGAAATGGATCGCACGGCTGATGACAAACCAAAGCGCGGTATCCCCACAGGCGGCAAAGTAATCAACCCTTTCAACGATGAAGAAATTCCGATTTGGATTGCGGATTACGTGTTGTACGAATACGGCACCGGCGCAGTCATGGGAGTACCCGCCCACGACACGCGAGATTTCAAGTTTGCCAATCAATATGAACTACCGATTAAAGTAGTAATTGTGGATGATGATGAAGTTCCGCTGACGGAAGCTTACACCGAACCAGGAATTATGATTAATTCCGAAAGCTTCAACGGGATGGATTCAATTAAAGGCAAAGCCGCCATTATTCAAGCTGCCGTAAATTCAGGTTGTGGCAAAGCGCGAGTGCAATATCGCTTGAGAGATTGGTTGATTTCTAGACAGCGTTATTGGGGCGCTCCGATTCCGGTAATTCACTGTCCAAAGTGCGGAACAGTCCCCGTCCCTCAATCAGATTTACCTGTATTGTTGCCGGAAAATGTACAATTTACTGGCAAAGGTTCGCCCTTGGCAAAGATGCCGGAATGGGTAAACGTTCCTTGTCCGAGTTGTGGCACTCCGGCGCAGCGCGAAACGGATACGATGGATACTTTTATGGATTCATCGTGGTATTTTTTGCGCTATCCTGATGCTCAAAATCAAGAGCAAGTCTTTGATTCTGCGAAAACCAATGATTGGATGCCGGTAGATCAATATGTCGGCGGTATCGAGCACGCAATCCTGCATTTGCTGTATTCGCGGTTCTTTACGAAGGTTTTGCGCGATCGGGGTTTGATCGATTGCGACGAACCATTTAAGCGCTTGTTAACTCAAGGCATGGTGCAAGCAAAAGCCTACAAAAATCCTGTGACTGGCAAATATGTTGCTGCATCAGATGTAGACCCCGAAAATCCTAAAGATCCGCAAACTGGTGAAGTTTTGGAAGTCTTCTATGAGAAGATGTCCAAATCTAAATACAACGGTGTTGACCCCTTGGAAGTTATGGGGAAATATGGGGTTGATACGGCGCGGATGTTTATTTTATTCAAGGCGCCACCGGAGAAGGATTTGGAGTGGGATGACGCTGATGTGGAAGGACAATTCCGCTTTTTAAATCGGGTTTGGCGCGTGGTGACAGAGTTTGCTTCACCCCCCCCAGCCCCCCCTTGCCAAGGGGGGGAGAAAGAGTTGCTAAGTAAAGCTGAAAAGGATTTGCGGCGGGCGATTCACACGGCAATTAAGGAAGTGCGAGAAGATTTGGAGGGCGAGTATCAGTTTAATACTGCTGTTTCCGAAATGATGAAGTTGAACAATGCGCTGGCTGATGCTAAATGTAAGGATTCGCCCGTTTATGCCGAGGGAATTAACACTTTGATTTTGCTGTTAGCGCCTTTTTCGCCGCACATTGCTGATGAATTGTGGCATTTGATTGGTAACAGCGAATCAGTACATTTGCAAACTTGGCCTGTTGCAGATCCATCTGCTTTAGTTACTGATGAAATTACGCTGGTAATTCAAGTTATGGGTAAGACGCGCGGCACTATTCAAGTGCCTTCTGGTGCGGATAAAGCTGCTTTGGAAAATTACGCCCGCGAGTCGGATTTGGCGAAGCGCCACCTGGAGGGTAAGGAGATTAAAAAGGTAATTGTGGTTCCTGGAAAGTTGGTTAATTTCGTGGTAGCTTGAGTGTAAAAGTCTGTACTTGTCAGTCATATATCACTGCTACGCTACACAAATACAACCTAATCTCCTTTAAAGATTGACAGGGCAACTATTATTTACTATGAGAGTAGACAAGTTGCCCTTTTCTAACTAACTTTAAGGGAATTTTAGGATTGTTTAGCGGTTCGTTTCTGAGCCTCACTTTTTCTTCCCATTCTTTAAATTTAGGTTCCAGCATTTCAGGTGTAAGTTTATAAATCTCTTTGAGAGTTATGCCTTCATACAGTCCAATATACCAAGCTTCAACTCTGCGATATTTGTTAAGTATAATTTCATTTAAATGATGGTGAGTCGTGACCCCACCGCTTCTATTGAGGGCAATATTTATTGTTTTAAGTTCGTATTCTTTTCCTTCAGCGTCAATAGCATCGTTTCCTTCTCTTCCAGGCGATATCCGCAGCCCTAAAAGGATTAATAATTGTAAAGTCTTTCCCCCATTATCTTGAAAAATATCCGCAATACCATATTCACTAGCCAGATTTTGCAATTCTTGGATGCTTTTCATCGCATCTTCTAGCCGTTTAGCATCTGAGCTGCGTTCGTTTTCTGTAGTAATAGGCTCTTCAACCGGCTCCACTACCGAGGGAGAAACTGGCTCAGCTATCAGGGTATTCAGGATAGCCGTACTTTCACCGCTTTGGCTAAAGCTCAATAAATAACTAGCTGGTACGTCTAGAGCTTCAGCGAGATTCAGAATGACTTCAAAGGATGGCGATCTTTCACCCCGCTCCAATAAACTGATATAGTCAGTAGTCTTATCTGTGAGTTCGGCTAACTCCTCCTGTGTCATCCTTTTTTCTCGGCGCAACTGACTTACCTTTGCGGCAAACAGTTGTCTAGCTTCCTTGTAATTCATACCCTTCACTATTTGAAAAAAACGTACTCACAGTTCGATTTGTGAATATTACGAAGAATTTACATTTTAAAGAAGGTACTGAAAGTACGGATTAGATCGTACTTTCAGTACGAGTTAAGCTAGAATGACTATAAAATCGATCGCACTCTGTATTTTGTAACTTGCAATAATGTTCAATTAGATATGAGTAATATTTTGCCCGCCCCAGTTTATAGCACCAAGTACGGTCAAGCTTATCTGGGAGATTCTCTTCATCTCCTCAATTGTCTTGCTAGTAATTCTGTTGATTTGGTCATGACATCCCCTCCTTTTGCACTACAACGTAAAAAAAGTTATGGAAATGAAGACCAAGAATTATATGTTGACTGGTTACTGGGATTTGCACCGGAAATTAAAAGAGTTCTCAAGGATACGGGAAGTTTTGTGATAGACCTTGGCGGTGCTTATCAAAAAGGGATACCTGTAAGGTCGCTGTATAATTACCGCGTGCTTATTCGGTTATGTGACGAGTATGGATTTAAACTTGCTCAAGAGTTTTTCTGGTTTAATCCTTCAAAACTTCCATCTCCTATAGAGTGGGTGAATAAACGAAAAATTCGGGCAAAAGATTCTGTAAATCCTGTTTGGTGGCTTTCCAAAACTAATCAGCCTCAAGCAAATATTACTAAAGTTAAAGTAGAGTATTCTGAGAGAATGAAAAAACTCTTGAAAAATGCTGATGAATTTTATACTCCCAAGGAACGTCCTTCCGGTCATCAGATTAGTGATAAATTTGCCAAAGATAATGGAGGCGCTCTGCCATCTAATTTGCTAGAATATTCTAATGCCGATAGCAATTCTCAATACCTGCGCTTGTGCAAAGAGATTAATGTTAAGGTGCATCCGGCACGTTTCCCCAAAAAGTTACCGTCATTTTTTGTCAACTTTCTTACTGAACCGGGAGATTTAGTAGTAGATATTTTTTCTGGTTCTAATACGACTGGTCACGCAGCAGAAGAATTATCAAGAAAGTGGATTAGTTTTGAACTAGAAAAACAATATATTGCTGCCTCAACCTTGAGATTTTTACCTCAAGAATCCTTTGACAAAGCCGATGAAATATATAACAAGCTTTTGACAGAGGAACCATCGGGATTTATATTACCTCAGACTCTGCTACTGTTTGATATCAATAATTATTGTTGTTAATGTTGTTAAATCGCCGATTATTGAGTTTGCCGTAATGAATAAATTACCAAATAAATACATACATTTTTATAAGTGGCTATCGTCTTTGGTGAAATTTTGGACGATCGCCTACATCGTCTCTTGTATACTCTTGTTTAGTCTGCAAACTCGTCTGATTTTTAGTCCCACATCTGCGATCGCCAAAACACCCGATGCCTTTAAAATCCCCTACGAAGAGGTTTGGTTGCCAGTTAACGGGCGATCGCCCAAAACCGCAAAAACAGACAAAATTCACGGTTGGTGGCTGCCAACCGCCAATCCACAGCCACTAGGAACCCTATTGTACCTGCACGGCAAGGGCTTTAACATCGGTACGAATATCAATCAATCTTACCGCTTTCGGGAATTGGGTTTTTCTGTATTGCTGATGGATTATCGGGGTTACGGGCGCAGTCAAGGCAGTTTTCCCAGCGAAGCGCGGATATATGAAGATGCGGAAACAGCTTATAATTATTTAGTCAAACAGCGGCAATTGTCGCCTAGCGAAATCTTTTTGTACGGCCATTCACTCGGAGGTGCTGTTGCTGTAGAATTAGCAGTTACACATCCTAAAGTTGCGGGCTTAATTGTTCAAAGTTCTTTCACTTCCATGCTGGATATGGTAGAACGCCAAAGTTTGATGCGGCTGTTTCCGGTGCGGCTGCTGCTGACGCAAAAGTTTGATTCTTTGAACAAAGTTAAATTGCTGCGAATTCCGGTTTTGTTCGCCCACGGAAGTGCCGATCCTTTGATTCCTGCTGCGATGAGTGAAAAGTTGTATGCTGCTGCTGGTGAACCCAAGCAAATTTTGCTGGTTCCTAATGCTAAGCATAATAATGGAGATGCTTTTTTTAACAGCAGCGAATACCGCAAAACTGTTGTTGATTTTGCCGAAAAATCTAAAATTAGATGAATAAATAGGTTCGTAGTAAGGACTTTAGTCCTGTCTGCTTTGATGCGGACTAAAGTCCTCACTACGAACCTGATAATATTATTTCTATTTTATCTCCAACTTCTAGCTGTAAAACGGATTGAGCGCTGCCGCCGTTAACGGCAATTTCTAGCCAACCGTCAGAACCAATTATGGCTATTAAATCACCAGGCTTGCTGTCGCTGTACGTCTTACCGCTGGGGATGCGAATTAGATCGCAACTATTGCTAATTATCACTGACCAATTGTTACCTATAATGCAATTATTGGGGATATTGGTAATGAGATTGCCGAAGCGATCGACATATTGAACGCAACCTGTCGCACCTGTGGCTGTAACGGCGCAATTTGGTATCTCTAGCTGCACTAAACTTGCAGCGCGTACCTCCCTTCCCAACTCTTCCAACGGCACCCCATTCGCCAAATGAGCGCCCGCTGTTGCAAAAATATCGCGACCGTGAAACGTGCTGCTGGGTTGATTTGTACGCCAGTATTTGGGGTTGGTGAGTTCGACAGATGCGATCCTCTTCGAGGGCTTCGCTAACGCACTTTCGCGACTCAACACCCCGCTAAACAGCCCGTTATCCGGCCCGACAAGGAAGCAACTAGCACATTTCACCGCCACCGCGCGTCTCTTGCTACCCACACCCGGATCGACGACAGCAACGTGTACAGTTTCCGGCGGAAAATAAGCAAAAGCAGTCATCAAACAAAACCTCGCGGCCGCAATATTTTGGGAGGGTATTTGGTGCGTAATGTCAATCACTTTTAACTGCGGGTTGATTTGGGCGATCGCACCTTTCATCACTCCCACATAAACATCGCTCAATCCAAAATCCGTCAGCAGAGTTATAATTCTATTTTTAGACATATATCCAAAGGTAAGAATATGGTAGCGCAGTGGGAAAACTTTCTGCAAAACTTAGGAGAATGGCACGGTTCCTTCACTCAGCTATCAACGCGGGGAGAGATACTTCAAGATACTCCCAGCATTATTTCTCTTGAAGGACTCAACGACAACAAAACTGTGCGGTTGAAACTGCGCCGCTTTTCCCCAAATCCTAGCGGTGTCGGCGAACCGGAAGTCAGCGAACTGGTTCGAGAATATCAGAGTTTGGGACGAGATATCCTGTTTTTTGAGAATGGAGATTTTTGTCAGGGAACTATTCAACTAGCGCCTTATTCTGAGTCGGGTGCCGAGTTTGGTTTTATCTACAATTATCGCCGGTTGCGCTTCGTTCAGCTCTACAATACCGACGGCAATTTATCCCAACTTACCTTAATTCGCGAAAAGCAGCCCGATAAAAATGTCCCCGAACGTCCGCCTTTAACTGTTGGGGATTTGCTGGGAGAATGGGAGGGCGAGGCTGTGACGATGTATCCAGACTGGCGTTCACCCGATCGTTATTCTACCAAACTGCAATTGAATTTGCAAAATGGCGATCGGCTCATGCAAAAAATTACTTTTGGCAGTAATCCTAACCTTATCAGTTCTAGCGGCAGCATAGATGGTTCTGTGATTAATTTTAACGAAGGTGCAACACCCGTGCAGGTTTTGTTGCTTCCCGATGGAGGTTCTTGCACTTGTCCGGTGAAAATTGAATCCAGAAAACCTATATTTTTTGAGGCCGGTTGGTTGGTAGAACCTGACTTGCGGTTTCGGATGATTCGCAGTTACAATGATAAGGGTGAATGGGTAAGTTTGACTTTAGTTACTGAACGCAAAGTTAGTCATTAATTCCGTAGGGTCTGGTTAACCAACAATCTTTAATTCCCACAGACAATCTACAAAAACCCGCCTAACCAAACCAGTAAATTCTGATTGCATAAAAGGTTGATTCGGTATCTGGGATGGGTGGGGGCGGGTTTTTTAATTCCGCGATTTGATGAGATGAATTTCGGCGAACCCGCCCCTTGTATCTTAAAAGAGTCAGTCAGTCGATCGCCACGTCATTGATTCAATCATACCGATAATCAGGCGATCGTACAGACTTTCAGTCGA
>NZ_JAEQCT010000198.1:0-4207 GCF_020738205.1 Microcoleus sp. PH2017_24_DOB_U_A | reverse complement strand
CACGATTTCTTTGGTTTTGGGATTGACCACATCTCGGGCCAACACCCGCCCCAGCAGCCGATCTTTCAGGGGGATGAGCACGGTCGCACCGTCGGTCATCGGCCGCACGCGAATCCCGCGCTGAGTGCCGCACTCTACTTCCCGCACGATGACATCTTGGGATACATCCACTAATCGGCGAGTTAGGTAGCCGGAGTCGGCGGTGCGGAGGGCGGTATCTACTAAGCCTTTGCGGGCTCCGTAGGACGAAATGATGTACTCGGTAACGGTGAGTCCTTCGCGGAAGTTGGTTTTAATTGGCAAGTCGATGATTTCCCCTGGCTCGGAAGTTTTTGACTACTTCGTCTTTGAGGTCTTCTGAGGTGCTGTTCCAGGTGTCGATTACTTTTTGGAAGCGTTCGACTTCGGTGATTTCGCCCCTAGTGTATTTTTGTTCGGTGATTCGGATTTCTTCTTCGGCTGCTTCGAGCAGTTGTCGTTTGATTGGCGGTACTTGCAGCAGGTCGTCTACAAAAATGCAAAACTCCGCAATGAATACGGAGCTTTGTCAATCGTTAAAAAGGAATCGGATCTATTTCGTCGCTGTCATTTTTGGGTTGAGGAATCAAATCGGCAGATTTCCATCCTGCTTCCTCCCATGCTTGCATAATCCGACTTTCAGTTTCAGTATCATGGGAAATATGCAAGTATTGTCCAGAAGGCAAAGGACAAAGTAGCATTTCTCCGTCTAGGTTAGTTCCTTGTTTTCTCCACAGATGACGAAAAGCATATCTTTTAACGGTTAGAGTATCGCCATTCTTTTCGTAGGGAATGTCCCACGGATAAGTTTGATTTTCACAGGTTTCTAAGTTCGTACATTGGTTAAAAGCTGCCACAGGACAATCTATTCCTATCGGGCAAATTGGTTTTTTAGTCACATTTTCCTCCTTTTTCTTTTCCAGTTCGCATTGAACCTAAGAGAGTTGAAACAATGATACAACGTTTGATTTTTGATTGTTTGTGCATCACTGTCACCCGCCCGAGGCGACCGTTTGAAACACCAAGCCAATTAAACTGCATTCGATAAGCCCGTTTTCTTCTATCGAAAAAGAAAGTTGTGTTGGCGGGGTCAATTTCAGCATTTTGAAAGGGCATAGTGTGCCAAACTGGTTGTGTATCATCGTGATTGACTGAGTATTTAATGCCCGTAGGAGATTCTTGGATCAAAACTTCCCAAGTCGCTCGATCGCGTTTGGCTTCAGATTTAGCTTTTTGAAGCTGCCAGTGCAAGCGGTCGGCAGCGCGATCGATTTCGATCGACCGCATAAAACTCAGCCACCCCGGCGCAGCAATTGCTGCAAATATTCCCGAAAGCACAACTAGAATCAGATTCTCAATTAGGGTAAATCCTTTATTGCGATTCAAAATTCCCCCTCCTGACAATTCTTAAGTGCAACTTCAAGTTCGTGTTTTTGAGTGTACCAACCGCAGAGGTAATCAAAAATACGATCGCCTTTGAGTTGTTCGGGTAAATGTTCGGTAAACAAAGAATCAAACCAGCCTGCATGAAAGTAGTCAATTGCTAAATCGGAATTGTCTCGCTCTTCCTTCTCAATGTCTGTTTCATCTTCTAGATCGAATCCAATTTCAGGAAAGAAAATGCCTCCTACTTCCACCCATTGGCGGATGTACATTTGGTGTGTCATAATTAGCTAGGTTTTTTAAAGTTGACTCGGGCAGTTTAGCGACTTACCCGGGTCGTTTTTTGTTATTTGCGAGCGCAAATAGGACAGAATCGAGGGCTGTTATGCTGTCGCTTGAGCTGGCGCTCCAAAGAGCGATCGCCTTCCCAAAGCTCGGCTAAAACAAAACTGATACCACGTTCGCGGGCTACGGCACAAAGTCTTGAGCCTTTGCCGTTGCGGTGTTTCCACAGACGTTCGTCTAAATCTTGAGCCCAACCGAGGTAATGTTGGGCGGGACGCGACGGATTGATCGGCCGCGAGAAGTGAAGCAAATAAACGTGCCCCATAATTGAAATTGAGTATTTTGTTAGTGCAGCCGTTATAGTGATAGCGGCTGCATTTTTCTTAGCTGTTAGCAACTAACCATTGTTGGTAATCTGCTAATACAGCAGCTTTTTCTGTTTCGGTAAATTGCTGCCAAACTGCTAAAAATTCCTCTTTTGTTGGTTCAGTTTGAATCCATTCGCAGTAATCAAAATTAGGGCTGTTGATGTTGAGTTGTGTCGGTTTCATTTGAGTTATTTGATTGGTTTTTCGATGCCATTCGCACTAAGCATCTACCAGCCATTTTCATGCTGTAAAAATGGCTGATAGTGTCCAGTGAATTAAGCAGAAAGACCTATCAAGCCTTTAAAACTTCCATTTTTTTCTGTTAAATCTGACGAGGGAGGCATCAAATCAATATTAATTTGATACAATTCTTGAATGTTTTTCGTCCCCCAAATCTTCAATTCGTGCTTGTAAGTTAACAAACGTTTCGCCGGACGAATTTCAAAACCTGAAGCTTTGTTCGATTTGACTAAATAGTGTCCCCAGCTTTCTAACTTAGATTTGTTGTTTGAAGCCAAGTAACACGTTCCTAAATAGCCTTCAGCCGTGTGAAAATAGCCAACTTTATCCTCAAAGTTCGCGATAAATTTTGTAGGTTTGCTAACAGGTTTGTCTCTTTCGATATCTTGCCAACCATCACACTCTTCATCGTCGCAGCTAGTGCCATCTGCGTTGTTATCTGTATCTGGCTCGAACAACGCCGTTGCAGCTTCCTTAAATTTAACGATTGTACTCGGAGCGATGGATTTGATTTGCCCGATTGCTTTTTGTAAATCTGCAAGAGCACTATTGATGAGGATTTCTGCCTGTTCGTACTTTTCGACTTCTATTTTCAGGGCATTAATTTCTGCCTGAATGGCATTGATTTCAAACTGAAAAAGTGGTAGCATCATTATTGACTCCTTTGTAATTGGGGGTTGCCACCTGCTGCGAGGTCCAATTCTAAGCAGGTGGTTTTTAATTAAACTGTGTAAAAATCCTTGTGATGTCGGATTTCTAAGGTCTCCGAGTAAAAACTTTGGTTTTTTCTTTTGGCTGTGATTGCTTCTTTCTTGGAAAGTAGCATTGCCTCAGAAATAAACTTTGTAAAGCGATTGCCATTCCAAAACAGCCATAAATCATCTGACTTCTTGCAAATTAGATAGTCCATTTTTGACAGCTATGTAGTTTTCAAGGTTCGTTTAACTTTCTCAAGTCTATCGCGGTATACCGCCATACGTCAATAGATCGGGCTATAGAAAAAACTTATATATTGACGGTATACCGCCATATGTCAATAGATCGGGCTATAGAAAAGTTATATATTGACGGTATACCGCCATATGTCAATAGATCGGGCTATAGAAAAAACTTATATATTGACGGTATACCGCCATATACTAGAATAGTGTAGGAAAGATAAATGAGATAATTATGCAAATTGCATTTACGGGGCCGCGAAAATTGACGGCAGCAGAAGAACAAAGGATTTATCAGGATTTGCAATATTTTATTGCAACTCAGAATGCTGACTGGCACGTTGGCGATGCGCCGGGGCTTGATAATTTCATTGTTCGGGCTGCTAGCTATTACAAAAAGACTTTGACTATTTGCGAGCGAAAAGGAAACCAGCGCTGGCATTTTGCAGCGCGATCGAAACAAATGATCGATTCAATTTCAAAACTCTCAGACCCTTGGCTCTATGGTTTTCCGAATAAACTTTGTCCGTCTGATTGCAAACCTTGCTCTAATCCCAAAGCAGAAGGAAGTGGGACTTGGCTGACGATTGCTTATGCCAAATATCGGGATGTTCCGATTTACCTATTTCCGCTGTTAGATAAAAAATATCAATATGGCGATCGCAGTTGGTTGCCTGATTGGCTCCAAGAAGAAGAATCACCCAAACAACTCAATTTATTAGATTCGTAAGCAGGCAAGCGAGGGCGATCGCCGCCCACCAGCATCCGCCATCAAATCAACTTCTACGTGTTCGCTGCCTTCGTCGTTCGTATTCACCTTGTGCACGGCAATGTCCAAGCACAAAGACTGCAACTCTCGCACGACTCACTTTGAAGGATTCCGGCGTACCGGGGCGCGGGATGGCTTTGCCTTTGACGATCGCATTCAAGGCTTCATTTCTACCCTGCATATCGTCCGACTTGACAGTCAGCAAC
>NZ_JAEQCT010000090.1:0-24538 GCF_020738205.1 Microcoleus sp. PH2017_24_DOB_U_A | reverse complement strand
CGCAACTACGTACCTAAGAGCGCTGAAGCGCAACTACGTACCTAAGAGCGCTGAAGCGCAACTACGTACCTAAGAGCGCTGAAGCGCAACTACGTACCTTTAGAAATTACCAAATTTATGTTTGCAGATTTCTTTATCAAACGACCTGTCTTTGCTAGTGTCTGCGCCTTAATTATCATTTTAGTAGGCGCAATCAGCATCCCCACACTGCCGATCGAACGCTTCCCTGACATCAGCCCCACCCAAATTAGCGTCACGGCTAACTATAGCGGGGCGAGTGCCGAAATTGTCGAAAATGCCGTTACGAATATCCTAGAGAGGCAAATCAACGGCGTAGAAGGGCTAAAATATCTAACTTCTAGCAGCAGTAATGACGGCACTAGCACTATTACTGCAACTTTCGATCCGTCGCGCAACAAAGATATTGCCGCTGTCGATGTCCAAAATCGAGTGTCAGTCGCTCAACCCCAACTCCCAGATGCCGTACAGCGCACGGGAGTGAGAGTTACCAAACAATCTACCAGTCTCTTGCTGGCGATCGGCTTATTTACCGAAAATAAAGAATACGACACCACATTTTTAAGCAACTACGCTGACTTATATTTGGCAGATGCTTTAAAGCGGATTAAAGGTGTTGGCGATGTGCGAATTTTTGGGGAACGCCGCTATGCTATGCGCCTGTGGATCGACCCCAATAAGTTAGCAGCTCGCGGTTTGACAATGCAAGATATAACCAGGGCGCTTAACGAACAAAACTTACAAGTTGGTGCAGGGAGAGTTGGTCAAGAACCCGCTCCCGACGGGCAAATGTATCAAATTGATTTACGGGCAGAAAGCCGTCTCAAAGAACCAGCAGAATTTGAAGAAATTGTCCTTAAAACTGATGGAAATGGCACTGTAGTTAAGTTAAAAGAAGTCGGTAGAGCGGAATTAGGAGCCGAAAATTACAACTCTTTCCTGCGATTTCGAGGCAATGATGCTGTAGGTTTGGGGATTTATCAATTGCCGGGAAGCAATGCTTTGAATGTGGCTCATGCTGTCAAAGCCGAAATGGAAAAACTCGCTACAAGTTTTCCTCCTGGGTTGATACATCGAGTCGCCCTAGATACGACTTTGTTTGTCGAAGAGTCGATGGCAGAAGTGGTGAAGACGCTATTGGAAGCAGTCGTGCTAGTGGTGATAGTAATTTTTGTTTTCTTGCAAGACTGGCGCACTACTATTATCCCCGCGATCGCAATTCCGATTTCTTTGATTGGAACCTTTACTTTTATCAAGATTTTCGGATTTACAATTAACAGTTTATCTCTGTTTGGTCTAACCTTAGCGACGGGGTTGGTGGTGGATGACGCGATTATCGTGGTAGAAAATATCGATCGCCTGATCCGCCAAGGGATGAATCCCCGCGAAGCAGCTTCCGAGTCCATGCGGGAACTGTTTAGCGCTGTAATTGCCACTTCCTTAGTGTTGATGGCGGTGTTCGTACCTGTGGCATTCTTCCCCGGAACTACGGGAGCGCTTTACAAACAATTTGCGCTGACAATTGCCTTTTCGGTAGCACTTTCTACCTTTATTGCGATTACCCTGACGCCCTCACTTTCGGCTCTTTTGCTGCGGCGAGGGCAGAAGTCTGGCGGCCCGCTGGGTTGGGTGTTCGATCGCGTTAATGGCGTGATTGATTGGACGCGCCGGCAATATCGCGAGTTTTTGATATTTTTAGTGGGAGTTAAAACACTTGTAACTCTGGTGTTCATCGCTTCTCTGGGAGTCACAGCTTGGCTTTATCTATCAGTACCCACGGCATTTATCCCAGAGGAAGATCAGGGCTATTTTCTGACAATTATTCAAGGCCCCCAAGGAGTTTCGCTGCAATATACTCGCAAAGTGATGGATGAAGTTGAACAAGAAATTCTGAAACTTCCTGAGGTTGTAGGGACTTTCTCTGTGGGTGGCTTTGGTTTTAGCGGCAGCACTTCTAACCAGGGTATTATCTTTACTACGCTTAAATCCTGGAGCGAGCGTCACGGAGAAGCTCAAAGCGTACAAGCGATTATTGGTAAGTTGCGGGGTCAGCTTTCGGCAATTCCAGAAGCAAGAATTTTCCCGGTGAATCCGCCC
Source organism: Microcoleus sp. PH2017_24_DOB_U_A (assembly GCF_020738205.1). Lineage (NCBI taxonomy): Bacteria > Bacillati > Cyanobacteriota > Cyanophyceae > Oscillatoriales > Microcoleaceae > Microcoleus > Microcoleus sp. PH2017_24_DOB_U_A. The sequence goes on along the minus strand of NZ_JAEQCT010000090.1, from coordinate 22,423 downwards.
GCAATTCAAGGTTTAGGTCAATTTGGAGGCTTCCAATTTCAACTTCAAGATCGCAAAGGAAACAGCGGTTTAGATGCTCTGGTTCAGGCGATGGGTGGGATTTTGAAGCAGGCGAATCAGACGCCGGGATTGCAAGCGGTTTTTAGTACGTTTGCTGCGAATACGCCTCAGTTAGTTGTGGAAGTTGACCGCAATCGGGCTAAGGCTTTGGATATTTCTATTAGTGATATTTTCAGTACGCTACAAACGGCTCTGGGTTCGCAGTATGTAAACGATTTTACTCTCCAGCAGCGCAATTATCGGGTGTACGTGCAAGCAGATAAACAGTTCGGTGCTAATCCTGAAGATATTGGTAAATTGTATGTCCGCTCTGCAAAGAATGAAATGATTTCTTTGAGCAATTTGGTGAAGCTAACTCCGGTAGTGGGAGCCCAAACTGTCAACCACTACAATTTATTTAGGTCAATTGAAATCAATGGCTCTCCCGCTCCGGGTGCGAGTTCGGGACAGGCGATTAAATCGATGGAAAAGGTGTCTGCTCAAGTTTTGCCGTCTGGTTTTGGCTATGAATGGTCGGGGACTTCTTTGGAAGAAATTGAGTCGGGGGGTCAAGCGCCGATTATTTTTGGTTTGGGGCTGGTTTTTGTGTTCTTGGTTTTGGCGGCTCAGTACGAAAATTATGTCGATCCTTTTATTATTTTGCTGTCGGTTCCTCTGGCGATTTTAGGTGCGCTTTTGGCTCAGTCGTTGCGGGGTTTGGCGAATGATGTTTATTGCCAAATTGGTTTGGTGATGTTGATTGGATTGTCGAGTAAAAATGCAATTTTAATCGTGGAGTTTGCTAACCAGTTGCGGGAGCGGGGATATTCAATTGCTAAGGCAGCAGTTGAGGCGGCTCAAGAGCGTTTGCGACCGATTTTGATGACTTCTTTGGCGTTTGTTTTGGGGATTCTGCCTCTGGTTAATCCCGAAGGTGCAGGTGCAGCCAGTCGCCGATCGCTCGGGAATGCGATCGCGGGCGGGATGGTTGTTTCTACTTTCTTGAGTTTGTTTATGGTGCCGGTGCTGTATGTGGTGATTGTCTCGGCTCGCGATCGCTTTACAAAACGCGATCGCCCGGAACATCCGCCCCACGATGATGGCACGAGTTTGGATGGAAAAACTGCTCCCCGCGACGAGGTTGAGCGCGATCGAGTAGCGCCGTTGTAACAGCCCAATCTTCTAAGGTACGTAGTTGCGCTTCAGCGCTCTTTATATGAAAGAGCACCCAAGCGCAACTACATACCTTAAAATTAACTTCTAGAAAAGTCTTCTTTGGGCAGAAGGCTATGATGCAGGGGGGCTAGAGATGCTAAATTCGCATCAAATAGTTCGATCGCCCACAACTCACAAAAAATACTCTATGAACCGCCCCGCACCTGACAGTTCCTCCCAAATGAGCGAGATTGAACTCGCCAACCTCAGCCGCACGATCGATTACAGTTCCATTCGATCGATACCTGAAATTTGGGCGATCGTCAAACAGCGATTTCCCCAAACCGTCGCCCTCCACGATCCCCACAGCAAACCCGAAATTAAACTCACCTATACCGACCTCTACCAACAAATCCAGCAATTCGCCAGCGGATTGCAGGCCCTCGGCATCAATGCAAACCCAGCAGAAATAATCCCTCCCCGCGTCGCCCTCTTCGCCGACAACAGCCCCCGCTGGCTGATAGCCGATCAAGGTATCATGACCGCTGGGGCCGCCAACGCCGTGCGAGGCGCCACCGCCGACCCCGAAGAACTCCTCTACATCATCCAAGACAGCGGCAGTACCGCTTTAGTAGTCGAAAACCTGGCCTTACTCAAAAAACTGCAAGCCCGCCTCCCCGATTTGCCGATCGAACTTATCGTCCTCCTCTCCGACGAAGAACCAGAAACCAGCCTCACCCTAACCACAGTCAAATTTTCCCAAGTCATGGCCACAGGCGCTAACCGCCCCTTCAAACCCGCCAACCACAACCACCAAACCCTCGCCACCCTCCTCTACACCAGCGGCACCACAGGCAAACCCAAAGGTGTCATGCTGACTCACGGGAACCTGCTGCACCAACTCACCACCTTCGGCACAATTTTGCAACCCGAACCGGGCGAATCAGCCCTCAGCATCCTGCCCAGTTGGCACGCTTACGAACGCACAGTCGAATACTTCCTGCTTTCCCAAGGATGCACGCAAATTTACACCAATATTCGCTATTTCAAACAAGACTTTAAAACTTGCAAACCCCAGTACATGGTGAGCGTTCCGCGCATCTGGGAATCGATTTACGAGGCAGTACAAAAGCAATTTAGGGAACAGCCACCCAACAAACAAAAATTGGTTAATTTTCTGTTATCTGCCAGCCAGCAATACATTGAAGCCCGCCGCATTTTCCAAGGATTAACTCTCAGTTTGAAACCTGCTTCTGCTTCGGAAAAACTGATCGCCCGGATCAAAAGTATTCTGTTGTCTCCCGTACACGCGATCGCCGAAAAACTGGTTTATCAAAAAGTCCGGGAAGCTACGGGAGGGCGTTTTAAGTGGGCAATTAGCGGCGGAGGTTCTTTGGCCGCGCATTTAGATAACTTCTTTGAAATCGCGAATATCGGTTTGTTGGTGGGATACGGTTTAACTGAAACATCTCCGGTTTTGACAGTCCGCCGCCCTTGGCACAATCTTAAAGGTTCTGCCGGACAGCCGATCGCCCATACTGAAATTAAGATAGTTGACCCGGAAACCAGACAGCAACTGCCCACAGGCCAGCGCGGTTTAGTATTGGGACGCGGGCCGCAAATCATGCAGGGCTACTATCTCAATCCCCAAGCTACCGCGAAAGCCATTGACTCCGAAGGCTGGTTTGACACCGGCGATTTGGGTTGGCTGACACCGGGCAATGACTTAGTTTTGACCGGGCGCGCCAAAGATACGATCGTCCTCAGCAACGGCGAAAATATCGAACCGCAGCCGATCGAAGATGCCTGCGTCCGCAGCCCCTACATCGACCAAATTATGGTAGTAGGTCAAGACCAAAAATCGATCGGCGCCTTAATTGTCCCCAATTCAGAAGCCGTGCAGAAATGGGCAGAAACTCAGAATCCGCCAATACACGAAATTGACTGGAATAGCAAGAAAATTCAAGACTTATTCCGTCAAGAATTGAACCGGGAGGTGCAAAATCGCCCCGGATACCGCGCGGACGATCGCATTGGCCCGTTCCGGTTGATTCAGGAGCCATTTTCGATGGAAAATGGAATGTTGACTCAGACCCTGAAAATTAAGCGCCCGGTTGTGACGGAACACTACCGCGATATGATTGACGGGATGTTTTGAAATATTCGCAGGACTTGGGGAATGGAGAAGAAAAAATTATCCCTACACCCAAGTCCCGATTGGTGTCAACTTAAGCCTCAAAACCTTTGTATCTCTCGTTTATTTGTATCTCTCGTTTATAGGAGAGGCCAGATCCCCCTAAATCCCCCTTAAGAAGGGGGACTTTGAGAAGATTCTTATCCCCCCCTTAAGAAGGGGGGCTAGGGGGGATCTGGCCTGAATCGCCAGACAGAAGACTGATAATAGGTTTGACGTTCAGTTGACACCAACACCCGAGTCCCGAGTCCGAGTCCTGAGTCATTAGGAAATGTCTACCAACTATTGACTAATGACTGATGACTGTTGTTCGCGAGCGGGGACGCTCGCACTTCTGACTAATGCCTAATTCCCAATTGACAAGCAACAAATTTATGGAACCACAATTACTCTTGAAGCGATCGATTAACGTAAAAGTCGTCGTTACTCCCCGCTGGAAAGAAGAAGCTCAACAGCAACTCCAAGCCCAAATCAATCAAATAGATTCTCAGCTACAACAGCTAGAAATGCAAGGGCAGCGGATGGTTTCAGAAATCCAAAAGCAAAGCCTGCAACCCCCCGGCCCGCAAGTAATGCAGCAAATAGAAAACATTCAAGTGCAGGTGAATCAAAGAAAGAGCGAACTGCTAGAACAGAAAAACCAAAACCTGCAACAGCTTCAGCAAGTGCAGGTGCTAGACCTCGAACAAGAAGTGAGTCAAGGTCAAATTGACGGCACGTTCACCGTCGGGGTGGGAGAAAACTTGATTCAAAAAATGCAAATAGAAGTTCTGCTCCGCGACGGCATTGTCGAAGAAATTCGAGGTGATATTTAGAACTTAGAAATTGGTGATTGGTAATTGATAATTGGTAATTGGTAGGTAATTTTGAGTTGATAGCCGCACATCTTCGGACTAGAGGCTGGCATAATAATAACTATTGCCGATCGCCAATTATCAATTCCCAAATACCGATCGCCAATTACCAACTCACAAGGAATTTTTACAGATGATTCGCGAAGTTTTCATGCCAGCCCTAAGCTCTACCATGACAGAGGGCAAAATTGTTTCCTGGGTCAAATCCGCTGGGGACAAAGTAGAAAAGGGCGAAACGGTAGTCGTAGTTGAATCTGACAAAGCCGACATGGATGTCGAGTCTTTCTACGAAGGCTATCTAGCAATAATTATTGTACCAGCAGGCGAAGTTGCTCCGGTCGGAGCTGCGATCGCCCTAGTCGCAGAAACAGAAGCCGAAATCGCCGCCGCCCAGAAACAAGGAGCCGGCGCCCCCGCAGCCGCAGCTCCAGCAGCCGCAGCCCCCGTTCCTGTCGCAGCTACAGCATCAGTGGGTTTGCAGCAAAACGTCAGCCGCCAAAACGGCCGCAGCATCGTCTCTCCCCGCGCTCGCAAATTAGCCAAAGAGTTTAAAGTAGATTTAAATTCAATCAAAGGCAGCGGCCCCAACGGTCGGATTGTTGCAGAAGATGTGGAAGCAGCAGCCGGTAAAGCCCAACCAGCTCCGGTTCAGCAACCAGTAACAGTCCCCGCAGCACCCGCGCTCGCACCCGCACCCGCAGCAGCCAAACCCGCACCCGCACCAGTCCCAGCGGTAGCGCTTTCCGGTAACAGAGTACCGATGAATGCGCTGCAAAATGCGGTGGTTCGCAATATGGAAGCAAGTTTGAGCGTGCCCTGTTTCCGCGTCGGCTATACAATTACTACTGACAATCTCGACAAACTCTACAAACAAATTAAGTCAAAAGGCGTCACGATGACGGCTATGCTGGCAAAAGCAGTAGCGGTAACTTTACAAAAACATCCTCTGCTGAATGCTTGTTATGTGGAGTCGGGAATTCAACACCGTGCTGATATTAATGTGGCGGTAGCGGTGGCGATGGACGGCGGCGGTTTGATTACGCCGGTGTTGCAAAATGCCGATCGCCTGGACATATATTCTCTCTCCCGCAGTTGGAAGGATTTAGTCGATCGCGCCCGCGCCAAACAGCTAAAACCCGACGAATACAGCACGGGAACTTTTACTCTTTCCAATTTGGGAATGTATGGAGTAGATAAGTTTGACGCGATTTTGCCGCCGAATCAAGGCTCGATTTTGGCGATCGGCTCTTCGCGGCCCCAAGTAGTAGCTAATGAAGAAGGTTTGATGGGAGTGAAGCGGCAAATGCAGGTGAATATTACCTGCGATCACCGAGTGATTTACGGTGCTGATGCAGCGTCTTTCTTGCAAGATTTAGCGAAATTGATTGAGACAAATCCTCAGTCTTTGACACTTTAATTAGTTAACTGTTGACGGTTGACTGTTGACTGTTGATAGTTGATATCGTTTCCGGTAGCATCGGAATTATTAGCCAAAATGAGGAGACGGCAGTGCCGTGTCCCTACCAATAATATTGTAGGGATACGGCAATGCCGTCTCCTCTATATAGCAATCCTATCTGAATTTCAAGGTACGACTACACCTCGTCTTGCTAGACTCATCTTATAGCAAGGATTTTAGAATTCCCTGAGCTTGAAAATGATTTAGGATTGCTATATCATTTCGATGCAACCGAAATTGATATCAAACAAGAATACTTTGTTCAAACTCGCACCGAATTTCATCTACAACTTTGCGATCGCTCAAATCACCATGCCACCAGTGGCTACAGCCATCTTGACAATATTTATCGTACCTGCGGGCATCAGCAATTGCTAATAAACTGATTAACAGAAAAAAGGTTTTGATAGATTCTGAGGCTGGCAGTTTCAAAAGCTTTGTGATTTGTTCTTTTAATCGCCCTTTGCTGAGCAATACGCAAGGGGTGTAAGTTGCACGAAGTTTTGATTTAGTAATAGCTAGGCAAACATCTTCTTCTCGCGCCCCTGCTTGGATGGTCATGTAGGATAGCCGCTGCAATATCTCCTGCTGAGTTTCGGTTGGGAAGCTTAAGAACCAGTTTTTTGCATCTTCTTGGCTAATTAATTCTTGTTGAATTTGATTGATTGTAATCTCATCAGTTAGATTCATTTGCCTCTCCTAAGTTTGGTTCAAATATAACGTGAGGTTCTCCTGATATGAGGGTGCCTGTAAAAATATCAATTCCTGTTTCTCGGCCTAAACTATTAATTTCGCCACCACTTGTGCCGCGAGGAACGGAACTGCAAGCGGAATGTCGCTGGCGAGAGTTACCTAACATTATATAGTCCCAGTCAGAAGTTGGCGTACTTGTCCCGTTTGCTCGACTGCCAACAACGATGATGGTTTGTTTTGTGCGATCGGCTGCATTCTGAATTCTTCTGGCATCTTCTGGAGATATGCCTGCTTCTTGCCATGTTTTTACACCTCTCATTTAATGAATATTAGCATGGCAGTAGCAGAATGACGCTGGGGGCGATCGCACTTTTGGATATCAAGGGCGATCGCACTTAATTAACAAATAGCCGAAGCAGGCGCAATTTCGCGGAGTGGCATCAGGAATTCTTGCTTTTCTTCGGGGGTGATATAGCCGCCATTTAGAGCCATTTCCATGAGTTGTTCAACAAATCCCTTTAACTCTGTGATAACTTGATTTTTATTCAGTTCCAATTGTTGATTTCTGGATTTTAGCGTAAACTGATTTGGAGATAAATATCCAAATTGTTTTAAATTACAGCTAATTCGATCGTTGGCTAAGGGCTGTAATTCCAGAGTGATGCAAACACTTTCAACAAATTCTATGTTGATGGGTTTGCCTTGGGATAACTCACTAAGTTTTTTGGGGAGTTCATCTTCTAGGAGCATACAGATATCGGAGTCTAAAAAAACTTTTACTTTTTCTTCACCAATTTCTATTGAGACTAGACGATCGCATTCAAAGCAAAATAGTTTCAGCCCTAATTCAAAATGCGAAAGTTCTCCTAATGAGTCTTCTGGTGGATCGGCATATTTTTCGCCATTAGGTTTTTCTAGGTGGATGGTAAAATTGATAGAGTTATTCATTTCGATCGCTCCTTTCTAATGAGGACAGCGTAGCATCGTTGAGAACAGGATAAGCAGATTTGAATGTTCCATCTGGTTTCCTTTTAATAAAAGCATGGGTAACATTTTCAATTATTGTTCCATCTGGATAGTGAACTTTCCCAATAGAACGCTTGAAATTTATAATATAACGACCGGGATATTTCGGTGTCACTTGTTCAGCTTTTACCCAGTCTTGAGCATTTAGCCACTGGCCTTGAGGCTGATTTTTGGATGCCGCCCTGCCTCTAAAATTAAGGGGTTTCAGTTTTGGGCCATGATGGCGATCGATATGATCGTAGGCTTTGATGGATTTTGGATTATGCCACTGAGGTTCTACTCCACTTCCTGTCCAGTCACAACCACTTCCTACTTCAATCGTTTGGTCTATTATATCCTGTTCTATAACTTCTGGAGTGTCTTCAGAAGTATCTGTCCCATTATTCAAAATAAGTGGTTTACTCCTAGATGGTATTTGATCGATGATTATACCATTAACTAATTTTAGGAGGGCGATCGCACTTTTGGACATGAAATGCGATCGTTCTTTACTCTACTCAGGGTTTTGGTTCTTCTCTTTATTTATGAACTCTAACAGCTTTCTGAATATATCCACATAGCTGATAATACCTGCCATTGTAAATTGTTCACCTTCATATTCTCCAACTAAAATGGCGGTTGGTCTTTCATGCCCATCTACAAATTTACCTATTAAGGTTTTAATTGAGCAATCTGGCTTCACTGTGTTTTTGTCGGATACTTTAGTCATCATTTGACCTAGAGGATATTTACTCAAATGCTGAAAAAGAAGTTTATGATATAGAGTTGCAACAGCAACATCATCTACAATGCCTATCACTAGAGTTTCACCTTTCACCATTGTGATAGGTATGTGTGTAAACGATGACTGTCTTAAGGTATACATTGCATCTTGTAGATAGTCAGTTTGATTATGTGTTACTACTTCCGGATTCAATACATCATTGGCTTTTGTCTCGTTCAAAAATGCACCTATTGTGCTACCATTGCGTATTATTCTGAGAACATCCACATAAGAAAGAGTACCGACAACTCGCTGACGATCATCTAAAATAACTAGCGTTCGATTTCGTCGATTATTTTCATCTTTATCAATCAACTTCTGAATGGCATTTTCTAAAATTTCAGTCCATACAATAATCGGGGGTTCTAGCTGGAGAATAGAGTCAAAAACTTCTGCGACAGTTTTTATACGCATCTGCTCATTAACATTAAAAAGCTGGGACAGAATAAAACCTTGCTGGCTAAGATATTTTGTCGGTAGTTTAGCGCTTGGAGGTGTTAGCACTTTTGCAACATCAACCAGACTGACTACTCCTACCAGTTTTCCCGTCTTCGCATCCAAAATCGGCATCGTCCTGATTTCAAAGCAGTCCATTAGACCAGTTAAATGAGCAATCGTGTCAGTAGTTTTTACAGTCTGAACTTTGTCGGCATCGCCAAGACCTTGTAAGATTTGATTGAGCGGTGTTTCCAGAAGTTGAGTAAAGGATATTTCGGGCATTATTTTAATCTCCTGTGATTTTTTACTTAGATACTTCAACAACAGTTATTTTACAAACTGTAGGATAGTTTTTGGCGTTATAACCATTTTTGGAATTTGGCTATTGGAACTATCCATAACAATAGAAATTTCTATGTCAGATTCCAGAAATCTCCTAATAACGTCCTTGAGATTATCGGTAGATTGAACGAGATGTAAGCTACTTACCTGCTGCATAATGTCTCCTAAAGGCGTATTCATTAAGTGGTAGTACATCCGATGTGCTAAAACCATAATTTGTTCTCTATTTACCAGTCCTAAAAGATTTTTATCTGCATCGCATATCACTATGTGTTCTATCGGCAAATAGTTGATTGCATAGAGCGCAGATTCTAACGTATCTTCTGGCAGCAATGTATATAGCTGATCCAGAGAGGTTTTTGTTGAGGACATCTTCTCTAAAAGATTTTCTACTTTTGATTCCTCCAACAAGCGGTCATGTCTAAGGTACTCTAAAATTCCTTGGCAAGTAACTACGCCTACAATTGTTCTATCCTCGTTCAAAATAGGTATAAAACTCTGGTCTTCCGGCGCTTTATAAAGTTTACCAAACTCATCGAAAGCATAATCAACTTGTTTCTTTTTTTGAAAAAAGCAATAATTTTTATCTAGGCTAAAGACTTCACCGATCGTTTTTTTTCCTTGAGCCAAAATCAACTCAGTGGCTTGATCTATTTTGGTCATTTTATGTCTGTATTTAAAAGGCACATTTTGTAATTGAGGCGTAAATTCAAGAGAAACTGACAAACTACTCACAATTCCTAAAAATTTATCCTCATCATCCGTAACGATAAGATCGTTTGGACTCAGTAATGTTACTAAAGAGAGTGCTTGTGCCAAGGTATCCGAAATCTTAATGGTACAAAAGTTATCACTGATAACTTTTGCGTCTTCAAAGCTAGTGGTTAATAAATCAGGATTGTGCAACATTTTTAGCCTTTTTAGCCTTTCAAAAATAGGTGGCTGGTTTGCAGGAGATTCTAAAGTAATTGTTTCTTCCGAGCAGGGTTTGATATCGCTAGGAGTCTTTATGAAAGTTTCTAAGCTTTGCAAAAACTCTTGTATTAAAGCTTTAATTGTATTAAACATTACCTTCCAGTTTGAGACAAAATCTGTAAAAGTTTTCTTAAATCTTCGGGGTCGCTGATATCTGCATAGTCAGGATCATTTCCTTTCAAAAAGCTTCTCAAATGACTGTCTGCGAAAAACCTCTTACATTCTGGATACTTCCTCAGCACTTCTTTCGCAGCTTCAATGCTATGGCTATAAGCATCTATTATTTCTTTTAAATGCCTCATTAAATGATGATTTTGGGTAGGCAAGGCATCATAAAGTTCGGGGAAATTCATTTGAATTAAAAGAATTTTTGCAAGTTGAGGAATTATATTTGCATCAGCTACATTAAGTGAGATAGCTAGACTTCTAATTAGCGCCCAGGCAATGACAAACTGTTTAGTCTTGCGAAAATTTCCTTTCGTTGCTGCCAAAATCATCCTCCACATTCTAGCATCTATGGGATGATTTGGGGGAGACACTAACTCGTTTAGTTCATTCTGCAAAACTTGCTTCACTTGATTGGAATTCTTTTCGGGTAAAAAGAAATTAAGCTGAATCATTTTTTCTATGTACTCTTTACCAGTTACATTCAAATCTTTGTATCGTTGTTTAACAGCTTGTTCAATAACTCTCTTGTCCAGCCCTATAAAGAAAACACAATTAGCATTGTCAAGGTAAAGTTTCAGAGATTCTAAAACAGTCAGGGCATTTTCTGGCAAGCACCGATCTAGGTCATCTATAAAGATTACCAACCGGCCATTTTCTCCCACATATTCCTTAACTACCTCTCGAAACTGGGCTTCAAAACTGTTAATGAATAAATAGGGGTCAGTGTCTAACTCAAAATCTAAATCATTTACCTCATTTTGTTCTGAATTTGTCCTAGCTTTTCCACCTAATTTTGTAAAACCCTTGACAATTTCAATTGGATTGACACCGCACATCTGTGATTGAAGGGCTGCTCCTGCTAAGTGTTCTACTATATGCAGGAAACACTGAGTAGCGTTATAACGAGTGGCTAAATTATTACATTTTTCTTTGACTATAGCTCTTTGAGAATTTTCTGCCATTTCCCGCAAGATTGTTTGAATGAGGGCGTTTCTGATGCCGTGCGTATCATCATACTTCCAAGGATTAAACCAAATGGTTTTAAATTTAGTTGCATCAAAATTATGCAAGTGAGACTCAAACTCTTCTACTGCGAATTTTGTAAGATAGTCTTTAAAGTTTCTTTCAATACAACGCATGAGAGTTGTTTTTCCACTTCCCCATGAGCCAAAGATTCCTACTGTAAATGCTCCTTCATTACCGGTGGTTGCTTTTACAGCTATTTTACCTAGCTCTTTTGCATAAAGGTCAAAATTGAGACTAGGCTCTTCGTTAGGTCTATCATTGTAGTTATGGGACATATTCGTTGAATTATTATTCGTACAAAACTAAGGTTAACTGTCAGAAATCTGCGTTTAAAATCCCAAGCTTACATCCTTCATTGTCCCCCTTGAAAAGGGGGAAAGTGAAAGGAAGCTATTGCGAAAGTTCTAAATGTTTTTTTTCATATCCTCTACAACTTCTTTGAGCGCACCTGTGACTGCTTCCATCGACATAAAACCATTGATAGTTTCTAACTTTTTTCGATCGCCATAGAACTTAATCAAAGGGGCAGTTTCTTCGTGATAACTTTGTAAACGATTACGCAACACTTCTGGCGTATCGTCCGTGCGTCCCTCCTTGATAGCCCGTTCTTTGAGTCGTTCGACTAAAACCGACTCCGGCACCTCAAAACTAATCACACAGTCATAAGATTGTTGAGATATTCCGATTAATAATTCATCTAGCGCATCGGCTTGAGAAACGTTTCGAGGAAACCCATCTAAAATCCACCCCTTCTTAGCTTCTGGCTTAGTAAGTTGTTGATGTACTATTTCCATGACTACCCGATCGGGAACTAAGGCACCTCGATCGATGTATGACTGCGCCTCGACACCGCGTTTCGTTTTATCTTTGCGTTCTTGCCTCAATAACTCGCCGGTTGATATGTGGAGTATTCCTAGATTCTCTGCCAAAATACTGGCTTGTGTTCCTTTTCCTGCCCCTGGAGGGCCTAAGAATATTAAGCGCATTGTTTTTCCTTTTGTTGGATCTCGATGTATCTGAAAAAATGACTTGTTAGCCTGTACTTGTCTATCGGGCGATCGCCCTATCGAAGTCGATCGCCCGCAAGCCACTTGCAACCCTCTATTTGTCTATCAGGCTAGAACCCTAACTTTTATGCAAAAGTTACCGAATTCTTTACAAAAGTTTACAAATAGCCTTAGCTACCGATAAACTTCCAAGCTTCTATGACCAACCAAAAGTCTTGCATAGCAAAGCTTTGGCAGCGATCGCACAGATTCCCAAGAAAGCCTGCCACAGCCTCCTACTTATATATCAGGGCCACATCCACAAAATTATGCAAAACCCAGAAAATAAATTAAAAAAATTACCAGCAGCACCCGAAACTAGAGTCAAACCCAGAAAATTACCAAAATTCAGCCCTAATCCCTGTCGTAACACTAACTGTAGTCAGTAATTACTCAAAAGCCCTGCCACAAACTTTTTGACGTGTAAATTGCACCATTTACAGTTGAGCTTTCAAGTATATTAAGCTAAATAACACTGCTCGTAAACTGATATACATCAGGAATCATGTTAGACTTCCATCAGGAACTTTACACACACCTATTTATGGCATCCACAAACGAGCGCTTCGTCGAAGCAGAAAGCCGCTGGGACTTAAAAACTCTGTACGCAGACTTGGCCGCCGTTAAGGGAAAGCCTCTCACCCCCGTAGAAAAGCTGCACCTGCGGGGATTGCTTTGTGGCAATAGTCCCGCTGAAATCGCCGAAAAGCTACAAAAAAATCCCAAAGGTGTGGAAACTGACCTGTGTGCCACTATTTATAGATACGTTAAAGGCTTTGTGGGTAAAGGCATCGAAAAGATCGAAAACTGGAGAAATATTGCTGAATGGCTTGATGATGCTGGATATAAAACTCAGTCGTCTGCTAAATTCGCAACTAAAGATTTATTACCTGAAAATTGTATTGTTAATGTAAGCAATATAACTATTGAGAAAAATCAAATAGTAATTGTTTTCAAGGTACAAATACCGACTTCACCAGATTCAGAAATCTCAATAGAAAATCTAGACATCAACGATAACAACGCTAACTAAAGTTTAGCCACTATTCAACTGATTGGTAGGGTGAAGCGACTAAAATCAGGAAGGGCGATTCACGCTCGGGATAGCTACGCACGCGCGTACTTTTACCCGATCTCGCAGGACGATCGCACACTGCATTTCTCAAATAAGGGCGATCGTATTTCTATTGTGCTACGATTCAATCAGATTTTGGCGATCGATTATGACCCTCAAAGAACAACTTCTCCAAACCATTGAAACATTGCCTGATGACTTGCTCGCAGCAACCCTGGAATTCGTCCAAACACTTCAGCATCCCATTCACAAAACTCCAGGAATTTGTGGCGGTGCAGCCCGAATTCGCGATACCCGCATTCCCGTCTGGACGATTGTTGCTTATCAACAACAGGGCGCAAATGAAGCCGAAGTTCTCTATAATTATCCAGGACTCACCCTTCAAGATTTGCAAGCGGTGACGAACTATTACGAAAGCAACCGAGAAGAAATCGAGCTGTGGCTTGCTGAAAATAAGTAACTAAAAATGCTAAAGTTTTACTCAAATGAAAACTTCCCGATCGCAATGGTTGATTTACTGCGATCGCGTGGTAAGGTAGCCAACAGACATTTATACTTCAGGAATACCCAAAATCTTATTAATAATAATTATAATTCCCGGGCTATTTGATTCTCAAAAAAACGATAATTTTGTAGGGTCGTGCCCCCGTGCCGACCCTCTTCATCGACATTTTGTATGTGTTTGAGAGCTCGGGCGGGCACGGGGGCACCGCCCCTACAAGAGAATGAAATAGCCCTGATTATAATTATAATTCCATCATCTATTGTACTACGATTCAATCAGAGCGTCAGTAACTAAAAAAAATGGCAACAATTACCCTTCAAATTCCCAACGAATTGGCTCAACGTCTAGAACCTTTGCAAAATCGATTGCCAGAATTGCTTTGGCAAATTCTAGAAATCACGAAAAATCCCACAACTATCGAGCCGGAAATCAACACTCATAGTGGCGATATTCCTACAGTTTATCAAGAAGTTCTTGATTTTTTGATAAAGAGTCCAATTCCACAAGACATTGTTAATTTTAAAGTTTCACAACAGGCTCAGACACGCCTTCAAATTTTGCTTGACAAAAACCGTGAATCGACCCTAAATGAAATAGAAATAGCAGAATTAGATGTTTACGAGCAGCTAGAACATCTGATGATTTTACTAAAAGCAAGAGCTTATTCAGAGATTTGATAAATGACTTCTAATTCCATTTCTGCCGAACTCCGCAGATTAGTTATTGAAAGAGCTTCAGGACAGTGTGAATATTGTCTTATTCATGAGGATTTTTCAATCTACAGCCATGAAGTAGACCATATCATTGCCTTAAAACATGGAGGTAAAACTCGTGCTGAAAATCTCGCTTTTTCTTGTTTATCTTTGTAACCGCCACAAAGGTTCTGATTTAGCTACTATAGACCCAGTTAGTGACGAAATTGTCCCTTTATTTAATCCACGCCGTCAGTTATGGGACGAACATTTTGTTCTTAATGATGCCAGAATAGCAGGCATCACTCAGATTGGTCAAGCTACTGCAAGATTACTCAAAATCAATGCTCCAAATCGCATACTTGAACGTCAAGTTTTGATCGATCGAGGACGGTATCCATAAATAAGGCTCAGAACAATGCTGTTTAAATTATTAGTATCATCAGAGGCGATCGGGATTTAGAAGCTTTTTTTGAAGAGAATGGAGCATAGGTTAGGAATCAAATGACTGAACAAAAACTTGTCAAGTTATCCGATCGCATTGACGCATGTGTCAAAGCAGCAATTGCCGAAGCAATTGAGAAACACCGCAGACTAGGACAATCAATTAGTATCTGGCATGACGGTAAAATCGTGACTTTAACTGCTGCTGAGATTCCACCACTCTCCAATAATGACACTATAGAGAATCTAGATGTACGATAGCTTATCTACTTCTATATCGCTCTAACCCAAAATAAAATCAACGCTTACTTCAAACTCAGGAAAAGCTAGCGGCGCAACCATTTCTCCCCACTCAAACTTTTGCATTGAAGTATAGCCATTTGCCGTCGGACAACGGTAAACTTCTAAACAATTCACCTCAAGATCCCACAACCATACTTCTTGAATACCAGAACGAGCATAGTTAGGAACTTTCACATTGCGATCGAAATCAACAGTGCTATCAGAAACCTCAACTAACAACAAAACTTCAGATGGTACTGGATGTGCAGTAGCGTAGTAGTCAGCGCGAGGTTGTAGCAATACAATATCCGGTTGAGGTTCAGTACGCTCAGTTAACTGGATCGGGTCTTGGGCTCCTATAATCGCACGTCTTCTCTCCAAATCGGAGAACACAGCGATCAGACGCTTAACGGAACTTGCATGACGAGTACCAATTGCAGCCATTTGAACGATTTCTCCTTCGATCAATTCCACTCGGTCATCTTCACCCAAAATGCCAGCCTCACCCATTAGGTGATATTCTTGCACTGTAAATAGCCGTCTTTGCATTTGAACAGACATAACTATTCTCCTTATTCGGCAGTTGTATAAACTTTATCATTGTTGCCAGTAAGATTCAACCTACTGACCGATCGCCCTAACTCAATCACCATCAACTAATTGCTCGATCGCACAGTCAGAACCTGCGGCGGCGTCGCATCCGGCGGATACAAGAAATCCACCTGAACCAAACGGCGTTCCCCCGGCTTCATATTCACATTCACCAAAGCTTCCCCCTGCTGTCCCCGGCGCTGCACAATGTGAATGTAGCGCGTCAAAGTTTTCCCCGTATCATCATTAAACATCACCCGCACCGTACCTCGGAAAAATATCCGATTTTCCGGCGGATCGTAAAACATCAATCCAGCCGATTCTGTATTTGCCTTAATCGGTGTTTGCATTCTAATACTGACAGATTGCGACTCGCGAGACTTGTTATAAAGCGGAAAAGTTAAATTGTATTGAATCCCGTAATTACCGTGAGCAAAATAAGCAGTATCGGGATAGCGAGCTAACATTTTAGCGCTTTGAATTTGACCGGTGCCAAAAGTACCCGTATCAGTAGTGCTCAAAGCATAGGAAAATGATTCGCCGCGCTTGGGAACGGTTAAATAATCGGTTCTCGAATTGTCAGTAATTTTAGCTTTCCACTCGGAACCCTCAGCGACTCCGGCCACGCGCCCGTAAATTTTTTGCAGTGGATTTTCGCCTCTGGGAGTTGGAGCCAAATCTCTCGGCCCAGCTAAACCTTTCGTGTTTAAAATATTTTCCCACTGTTCTAAAGTCGGATATTGCTCGACTCCTTCTTTCGTTTGAGGAGCAAACATCGCCAAACTAGCAACATAAACCGAATTGCTGCTCGACATTCGCATTAAAGTCGATCGCCCGTTAGAAGCAGGCGTGACATTGCCCACAGGTATCGGCAAATTCATCAGCATTCGGCTCTGGTTTGCCGGAATCTCGATGGAAGCCGGCAAAATGGCTTGTCTGTGCCCCCGCAGCACATCGCTGGTGATGCGGCTGCCAGGCCCCGCAAACACAGTGCCGAATCGATTTTCTAAATACGACGGCAAATCGACAAACAAAGCATCCGGGCGAGTTAAATAAGTCGCTCCTTGCAGGATATTTAAAGTAACAGGTTCCGAGTTGGGATTGTAGACAATTATGCCTTGAAATAAGGTGCGAGTTTCGGCACGATTTTTAGCTTTGGCGATGTGGTGGGCGAAGATGTCAAATCGGCCTTTGAAGGCAAAGTTTAAGTGTGCAGAAGGTACTTGTTTGGCTTCCTCGGGAAATGTGGAGAGCAAAATGCCTTCGGTTTGTACAACTTCCGGGCTGTTACTGTTGAAAACGGGGATGCTGTCGAGTTTTCCCGGCAAAACGCGCACTTGCTGGGGCACCGTCACAGTTTTCAGCGGGCCGGTTGTCTGCGGTTGTGGTGGTAAATCCAGTTCGTTTTCCGGTAGCGGGACTTCTCGCTGAATTTGGATGACTTGTTGACTCGGAGGTTTCGGGATTGCTTGAGCTAAGGGTAGAATTGGTAACAAAAACATAGCTGTGAGCGCGTTTAACTGAACTTGCAAATTGCTTTGACGCAAAGCAATCGACACAAAACTTTACCACAACTAGGTTGACATTTCCTTGAGTTTGGGAATTTTAGGTCAATTTTTGCGGATATAGTCAAATTTAGGACAAATTTTCAATGACGATAATTTTAACCAACGACGACGGCATTGATGCTCCGGGGATTCAGGCACTTTTGCAGGCTGTAGAGGGCAAGACAATTATGGTGGCCCCTCAAGGGCAACTTTCGGGCTGCGGGCATCAGGTGACTGCTCACAGTCCGATTCATGTCGATCGGCGATCGTCCGTCGAGTATGCTGTAGGAGGAACACCCGCAGACTGCGTGCGGATTGCTCTCAATCACGTTTGTCCAAAACCGGATTTGGTACTTTCCGGGATTAACGCCGGCGGCAATTTGGGCGTTGACGTGTACATTTCAGGTACAGTTGCTGCGGTGCGGGAAGCAGCTATGCACGGTATTCCTGGCATCGCAATTTCCCATAGAATTAAAAGGCCGCTGGAAATTGACTGGGATGTCGCGACTCGCTGGACATCGCGGGTGTTGGCCGATTTGCTGAATCGCGAACCAAAGCCGGGGTGTTTCTGGAATGTGAATTTTCCGCATTTAGCGCCGGGAAGTGCGGAACCGGAAATTGTGTTTTGTCGCCCTTCAACTCAGCCGCTGCCTGTGGTTTACCGCCAAGAGGGAGAATACTTTTATTATGTGGGAGAGTATGGAAATCGCGATCGAGCGCCGGGGACTGATGTTGAGGTGTGTTTTGGCGGTAATATTGCTGTGACTGAGATATCTCTGTGAGGGATTAGGTAGGGTGGTTTTATTCTCATACCAAAAGTATCGCTCAAAGGTCGGCTCGCCCTTGCCCCAAGGTATGTAGTTGCGCTTCAGCGCTCTTAGCTCATATTAGGAAATAGCGCTTTCATCGCAACTACGTACTTCAGATGAAAGGTTCTTAGCTTATATTAGGGAAAAGCGCTTTCATCGCAACTACGTACCTCAGATGAAAGCGTTCTTAGCTTATACTATAAAGAGCGCTGAAGCGCAACTACGTACCTAAGATGAATGGTTCTTAGCTTATATTAGGAAATAGCGCTTTCATCGCAACTATGTACTTCAGATTAAAGGTTCTTAGCTTATATTAGGAAATAGGTCTGAAGCGCAACTACGTACCTAAATTGTATGACGACAATAAAACCGCCCATATAGCCTAAATATAATATCCTATGGCTAAATTACCATGATAAACCCATCTGATGATTGCGAGCATTCTCTGCGGATATGATTTAATAATAAACCCGTTTTCAGATGAGCCGAAAACGGGATATTTAAATAGGTTGAAACTTGAGAGGAATGACAATCAAACAAAATTAATCGCCATCCCGAGAATGGCAGCTATCTCTCCTTCTGACCGTCCCTGCTACCAAAATTTTTATTGTCATCCTTCGGCTTAGCAACACCATCAGGTTGTTTTTTTGGCTTTTTGACTTCTTTGTTGCTTTTTCTTTCTTTTGACATAATCATTCCTCAATTTTGACTCAAAAAACATCGATAGAAACCTCTGCCTAACTGCAAGTAAAAGGAGTTGCCCGACAGACAGGTGCGATATCGTGTTCGGTCAATTAGCCTTAATAGAATAAGTTTGTAGTCAGGACTTAATTCTTCAGCATTTTCTGAGGACTTAACCCACTACAAACTTATTTTACAGTGTTTTCAGCGGACACGAGTTTACTTGCTGTTAGTATCGTATCATCTTTGGTAGATTATAAACTATGTTTTGCACTCCTAGCATCTACTCTTAGGCATATCCATAAATTCCTCATGTGTAGAATGTCGGAAATTACTTTATTTCCTAGAGTTTGTAGCATCAACGTTCCACTCACCCGATTAATTTCGCGACTCGCAAAGCAGAGGTAATCGCTCCTTCGTGCAAGCCATCTCCCAAATAAGCTCCCGCATGATAGGTATGATTCTCGCCATTAGTCTCGATAATTTCATCTCGATATCGGAAAGACTCCACTGTATATAATGGTGTGTGATGTTTCTGAATGTGAATAATTTGCTCTTTTGCAATCAATTCATCCAGATGAAAAGCTAAACTGTACTCTCGCGGCGATGTGATGCCGCAAAGCTGATTCAAGCTTGCATTGTAGCCCCATCCCTTGTCCGTCTCGAAAAAATCGAATTCCGATAACTTGCGAATACCGTAGCGATCGTACATCGAAGTATCCGAATGCAGCACAGTCGTGGCATAATTGGGTTTCCAGGCCGCAAACCGCTTCGTTTCCGCCTCCGTCGGGTCAGCCAACAGCCTCATCACTTGGTCTGGCGGCATCGCAAACACCACCTTATCAAATTCCTGAGTCTCCCCATTTGCCAGCACAATTTTTACAGCACCAGCACTTCTGAAAATCTTAGCAATCTCCACATTCAGCAGGATATCACCCTTATACCGCTCCAGAATCTTTTCAATGTAAGAATAGACCCCCCCTTTAATCCTCACCCAATTCACCGAAGCATATTCGCGCAGCACCGGCATCGCCAATTCCGCTGGAAAATCGTCGAGCAATTCAAACGGTATCGAGTAGCTGTACATCGTCAGCAACTTCAGCCAATCATTGCGGACGCACGACTTTTTTAAACTATGAGAAAGTGGCATATCGTAGAAATCGTGCTGTTTGGCAAACCGCATTTTTAGCAGAAATCCAGCCGAACGAGCATAGAGACTGTCGAGTTGCAAATACTCAATCAAGCGTTGCATTCCCGTAAAATTTTTTTGAATAGCAACCGCTGACAAAAAGTGACCGCCATCTTTAAAAAATAGCGATGAACCAATCTGCACGGGTTCTAATTCAACGCCTAGATCCTGCATTAAAGCCGCGAAATTGTAAAACACAGTGGGAAATTCTAGCACCCCATTTTCTAATATTTCATTGCACTCAGATTGATTGGGCAAAACATTTTTATTGAGCGTCCGAATGTGTCCGCCTAAAATCGGCTGACTTTCCAACACAGTGACGTGGTGTCCCTGTTTGTTGAGCCAGTAGGCTGTAGCCATACCGCTAGCTCCGCCCCCAACAATTGCAATTCTCATGGTTCTCTCCTAAATTGATAGAGTGGAACATTAATCATCGAATGCTTAAGAGCTTAAAAAAAGAAGGTATGTAGTTGCGCTTCAGCGCTCCTTATAAATATTAGGAAAGAGCGCTCAAGCGCAACTACGTACCTAATTTGTCTGATGACAATAAACTGCCCTACCTAACTCCTTTTGATAACGGAGGGACTAGAAGCTGTTTCTAGTTTTCTGGCTGGTTGGATGTAATGCCCTTTTTATTTCTTAGTCTGCGGAGGCAGACTTCGTTTCACAACTAGCGATTTCCATCGCCGAGTAACGAATTTCTCTTAGCCTAAAATCGCATCGCCGGACAAACGTTGATAAAGCAGCGCCCCCGTCCAAAATGTCGGTGCAAAGCCTGGATAGCCCGAGGATGCGTTGCAAAAATAGAAATTGTTGAGGGATGTTTCGTGATTTAGCCGATCGACTCCCATGTTTTTCGGCGTCAGGGTAGAACCGTAGGAATTGCCGTTAGGACACCAACAGAAGCGCTCGTTAGTGGTAGGACTTCCGGTAATATGAAAAATCATGTGTTTGCGGAAATCGGGAACATAGTGTTTTTCAACTACGTCTAAAATTGAGTCGAGAATCTCTTGTTTTTTCTGCCTGTAAGCTTTGCGGTCGGTCTCCCAAAGTTGTTTAAAATAACTGTAGTTTGCCACAGTCAGAAATTCTACAATTTGACAATCTTCGGGACAATCCCGCCGCGCTTCGGTGAGTAAAGTCGGCGTTGTAATCGCAAAACTCGGACGAGAAAAATCATTTTTGTCATACATTTGAGCAAAAGCTTCATTCAGATCCAAATGTTCGGAATGAAACGTATTCCACTTGCCAAATCCGTAGTCTCGCAGGTCGATATCTTTGACAACGCAGTACACCATGTAGTTGGATGCAGAATACTCATAATCAAGTTTCCGCCGCACTGTTTTTGAGAACAGTTCCTGACCAATCATCTTGGCTGCTCTTTTGGGGTCGAGGTTGCAAATCACCGTGTCGCCCGTGAATTCATGGGTTTGATGCGTTGTCAAATCCATCGCTTCAACTCCCGTGACAGTTCTATCTGTCAGCCGGAAATTCGTGACTTCATGGTTTAGTAAAACTTTCCCGCCGTTGGATTCAATGACTTTAACTAAAGAATTGATGACATCTTCAAAATGCTGCGTCGGATAAAATGCACCTTCTTGATAGCCTCGAAACAAAGCAATCCAAGCATAGAAAGACAACTGGTTAGGAGGTAGCAAAAAGTCCGGCCATTGCAGGGCTAATAAAGTTTGGGCGCCTTGGGGGAGTTGGAATTTATCAAAAACATCCTGAAGCGTGCTATTGAGGTGTTGGACGGCGCAGAATACGTCACCGAAATTTTTGAGCAATTCAATTGGTTTGACGGGAGGAGCGAGTTTTCTGAGTCCTTCGCCAGTTTTTTCGACTTCGTTGACGAATTTGCGAATTCTCTCGCCCGCTTCGGGAAACAGCGCCGACAATCGCCGGATCAATTCCTCTGCTTCCGAGGGAATATCGAGGGCGTACCCAGGCATTCTCATGTGGTCGAAGCCATTCGGATCGTAGCGCTCAAAGGTGACATCGCGATCGAGATTGAGTTTTTTGAGAACTCGATCGACTGTATGTCCTTCGCCGCAGTCCCAAACGTAGTGGAATTGGGCATTAAACGTGTATTTTTTGGCCATTGTAAAGGTGTGGCCAAAGCCTCCGGGATGCTCGTGAGCTTCCAGGATGTGCACGATTTTGCCGGAGTTGGCCATCAAGGCTCCAAAAACCAATGCTGATAAACCACTACCGACGATGAGGTAATCTGTTTTCATGGGATATTTCCTCGATCGATTGAATCGGGCGATCGTTCTATTTTTAGGCTAACGCTCAATTCTGAGGAAATTCTGAAGATGATTTCTTATAGCCCCCCGGCGATTGGAAATCGCGGCTACACAAACGATGTCCACCTCCGTGGACGAAGAAGGTATTCGGAGATGGAAAATTATCAAATAAAATCTTTAACCC